>QCSJ01000006.1:0-12500 GCA_003211535.1 Synechococcus sp. AG-670-A05
TTGATTGTTGCGTGCGCGGGTGGTGGTGGTCGTGCAGTGGTTGCCCAGGGATCGGTTTCTCAAGGATGGCGGCGCTTCAGACCGCTGCTGATGAGCATGGTGTTGGCCTGGATCAGTGCTAGGCCAGTTTCCGGGAGCGTCTGGCTCAGGTGCTGTCCTGGCTTGATGCGCTCCTCTACAAGGTTGAGCTTTTCAGGCAGCAGCAGGGCGTCAGTTCTCAGCTCAAGTTCCCGAGCGATGTTCTGACCCCCCCTGAACGAGCTCTGGCCGCAGGCATTGAACAGGCTGAATAGGCCCCGCTGGCTCTCCATCAACAGGGGCGAGTGGAGGTCTTTGATTGGATCGGTCAGGGCCGAGTTGTGGCCGTGGTCAGAACCCGTGCTGCTTTGGATAATGGTTTTGCATGGCTGAACATTTCGGTACTGTTCTGGCTGAAACAGCTGGCCCGTGGTCAGCGGTCTCGCAGAGGGCATTGACGCGGCAGCCCATAGAGGTTGCCTTGCGGCTGGTGGTGTACCGGTTGCTGCGCTGGGCACACCGCTTGATTGTGTCTATCCACGGCATTACCAATTGCTGCACGAGCATCTCGTTGAGAACGGTTTGCTGCTGAGCGAGCGAAGACCAGGGGAATCCGTTCAGCCTGGTGAATTCGCCGCCAGGAACTGCTTGTTGGTGAGCCTGTCCGGCGCTCTGGTGGTGATGGAGTGTCCGGATCGCAGCGGCGCTTTGATCTCCGCTCGCCTTGCCGCAGAGCAGCAGTGTCCTGTCTGGGTCGTCCCCGGTAATGCGGGGCGCTGGTCCAGCGGCGGCAGCAACAGGCTTCTTCAGAACACGGCTTCACCGTTGCTCTCCCCTCAGGAGTTGGTGGAGCACCTCGGCCCCGTGCCTTGTCATCAGGTCAAGTCCTCAGCTGTGGCTCTGATGAAGGCTCTGGGATCGGGGGCGTCCATCGAGCAGCTTCGACAGACCCTCAAGCTGACGGCTAGTCGCTTGGCAAGTGATCTGTTTGCTCTGCAACTGGCAGGGCAGGTGGTGTGTGAGTCTGGATTTCTCTGGAAGCCCCGTCGGCCGTGACCACCGTCCAGCTGCTGGAGGGATCTTCGCTACTGAGTTGGCGTCGTCAGCAGCTGGAGCGAGGAGGTCGTCGTGTTGATTTCGACTGGCTTCTGGATCTCGCCGGTGGCCTGTCATGGTCGTCGCTTCAGCGCCTGCGGGTGGAGCCGCAGCACTCGGTGCAGCTTAGGGTTTCGCTAGAAGATCTTGAACGGATCTGGGGCCTTCACCTTGATCAGGCCATTCCCCTGCAGCATCTGGTGGGACGTTGCCCATGGCACGAAATTGAACTCACCGTGTCGGCAGCAGCCCTGATTCCACGCCAGGAAACGGAGCTACTGGTGGATCTGGCATTGGAGGCGATCGCTGGGATGTACGTCGGACGTTGGGCCGATCTTGGGACTGGGTCCGGTGCCCTTGCCATCGCTCTCAGTCGGGCGATGCCGGCGAGCCCAGGCCACGCCGTGGATCTCAGTGCCGATGCCCTGGCTTTGGCCAGAAGCAATCTTGAGGCCCTGGCTTCAACGGGCCGTTGGCATCTTCACCAGGGCCGTTGGTGGGATCCGCTGGAGCCGTGGTGGGGACAGTTCGATCTCGTGGTGTGCAATCCCCCTTACATCCCTTCCGAGCTGATATGCCACCTAGACCCAGTTGTCCGTGACCACGAACCCCATCTGGCCCTGGCCGGCGGTACCGATGGTCTGCAGGCAATCCGTGAAGTAGTGTCCGGAGCTTATCGGGCTCTGTCTCCGGGGGGGTGGATCCTGCTCGAGCATCACCACGATCAGAGTGACGCTGTGCTGGAGTTGTTACGGGAAGCTGGATTGAGCTCGATCCGACCAGCCCGAGATCTTGAGGGCATCAACCGCTTCGCCTTGGCCCGCCGATTGCTCCCTGATCAGGCATGAGTAGGTGTGCAGCCCGGGTGCTGGGTGCTGACGAGTTGTCACAGCACCTTCTGCAAGGTGGTGCGGCGGTGATCCCAACCGAGACCGTGCCCGGATTGGCCGTCGCTCCGCAGCAAGCGGATGACATCTGGCGACTCAAGCGCAGGCCTGCCGATAAACCGTTGATTCTGATGGGGGCTTCGCTTGAGGCGCTGCTGCGTCATGCCCAGACGCCTTGCCGCGATGATGCGCGCCGACTGGCTGAGCGGCATTGGCCCGGAGCGCTGACGTTGGTTGTCCCTGCCCATGGGGAGGTCCTGGAGGCGCTGAACCCAGGTGGGACTTGTCTTGGACTTCGTATTCCCAGCTGTGACCTGAGTCGCGATCTGCTGCGACGCACCGGTCCTCTGGCCACCAGCAGTGCCAATCCCTCCGGTGATCCAGCCGCTACAACCCCAGAGCAGGCGGCGCTTTACTTTCCAGATCTGCCTCAGCTGGGTCCACAACCCTGGCCGCCCCTCTCTGGGCAGGCCAGTACGGTGATCTCCTGGATGTCTTCCGGTCGCTGGAACGTGTTGCGTCGTGGTGCTGTGATGCCTGAGGGAATCGCCGAAAGGGAATGACAACGCTGATTGGGATCATCGTGCTGCTGATGGGCCTGATCCATTGGCTGTTGGAACCACTGGATGCAGTGCTGACGGCGGTTCTCAGCCTCAGATGGTTCGGCTGGGTCGTTCTGCCAATCGTGCTGTGGGTTTTTTCCGGTCGTAATGGGCGCGACCCAGGCCATGAATAATCAGAAGCCGGCTAACGGATTTGAACCGATGGCCTTCGCTTTACAAAAGCGCTGCTCTACCACTGAGCTAAGCCGGCAATGTGGGAATCGTAGGCATCCACTGCGCCAGTTCTAGTCGGCTGACACATCCGGTTTTTACCAATCCCGGACTGATGTGACATTCCACCGTTCGGTGGCTGATCACCAGGCGTTCCGCAATGCCTCGGTCGCTGAGGCATTGCAGAAGAAGGGCACTGACCCCCCGTTCAGCAGGGGTGAGCGGACTGTTAGGGAGCATGGATCAAGGTCGAATGACCAGAGCATTCCCCTGGCTTGACCGAAACGGATCAGAGGGTGCGGCGAATGGGCAGATTGGCCACAAGAGCGGTGACACGATCCTCCGTTTCGAGACTGACATCACCTTCTGACAGGTCGATCTCCACATAGCGGGAAACCACCTCCAGAATCTCCCGCCGCATCTGATCCAGCAATTCAGGGTTGAGATCGCTGCGGTCGTGTGCGAGGACAAGCTGCAGGCGCTGACGGGCCGTATCAGCACTTGCAGGCTGACGCCCCAGCAGTTTGTCGATCAGATCTTGCAGGGTCATCGGTTCAGAAGATCTTGGTTTGCATCAGCTTGCGCATCTTGGCGCGCAGTCCCTGACGGGCCTTAGCGGGATCCATCAGAGGAATGTCGTCCCCTTGCAGGCGGCCGGCGATGTTGGTGTATGCCTGGGCTGCTGGGGAGTTTGCAGGGCCGAGGGTGAGGGGCTCACCGCGGTTGGTGCTTACGATCACCTGCTCATCTTCAAAAACAAGACCGAGCAATGGCAGCGCCAGGATGTCCGTGACGTCGTCGACGGACAGCATGTCCTGGGTCGACATCATTTTTGGGCGAACCCTGTTCAACACCAGCTGGACTGGAGAGACCCCCTGGGTGTTGAGGAGGCCGATCACCCTGTCTGCATCCCGCACGGCGGCCACTTCCGGCGTGGTCACCACCACAGCTTCCCTGGCCGCGGCTGCGGCATTCTTGAAGCCAGCCTCGATCCCGGCCGGGCAGTCGATCAGCACGTAATCGAAACTCTCCTCCAGCAGCGCCACGATCGCTTTCATGTCCTTGGGTGTAAGCCACTCGAGCATGCGCGGATTGCCGGCCGGCAGGAGCGCCAGATTCGGTTCCTGCTTATGTTTGACAAGAGCTTGTTCCAGGCGACAAGTCTCTGCCAAGACTTCTTGGGCTGTATAGACAATGCGGTTCTCAAGTCCCAGGAGAAGGTCGAGATTGCGCAGACCAAAATCTGCATCGAGCACCACAGTGTTGACACCCCGGCGGGCCAGGGCGATGCCGAGGTTGGCTGTTGTTGTGGTCTTGCCGACGCCGCCCTTGCCCGAGCAGATCAGGATTATTCGCGTCGTCGACACGAGCCCATCTCAAAGGTCTGGTCACCATAAGCAGTGTGTGGCAGCTGACAACCCGATCAGGTCCTTGCCATGCTCTGCGGGTCGGCGGGCTCGATCACGATCTCGCCATCGACCAGACGCGCCTGCTCCGCCATGCCAGCAACGGGTTGGTCCTCCGGACCGCGCGCGACCACAGAAGCGATGCGAAGTTGAAGCGGCCTCAGATGCAGCGACACAATTTTCGCTCCGGTCGCACCGTCCCTGCCTGCATGGGCGACCCCCCGCAGTCGTCCCCACACCATCACGTCTGCAGCCGCACTGATCCGCGCTCCAGGGTTGACGTCGCCCACCACAAGGAGACTGCCATCACTCTGAAAGTGGTCGCCGGAGCGGAGAGTTCCCTGATGAACCATCAGGCTCCTGGGAGACGGTGATTCTCGCGCCGCGTCGGGGGGCGAATCTCCCCAAAGCCGACCCTCCAGTCCGATGGCAGCGGCACTTACCACCGTCTCAGGAACCGTCGTTTCAAGCCGATGGATCTGACGACCGGAGACCTCCAGGATCCGTTGCAGATCCCTGAGGTCAGTGCAGGTCAGCGACCAGTCACCACAGTGCAGATCAAGCCTGCCTGCAGGGCAGCTGGTCAGCAGATCCGGCAAGGCATCCCGCCAGTGCTGAAGGCGTCGATCCGGAAGGTAAAGCGTAATCACCCTTCGGACCTCAAGGATGAGTTCCATTCAAGGCCCATCGTTGTTTTCAGCTCCTTGTGAATCTCCCGAGGGTGAATTAGCCAGGAAGCATCCTCTTTGGTGGCCAGACTGGCCACCAAAGAGGATGCTTCCTCCAAAGCCTGCATTCGCTGACCGTCCCAGAGTCTGAGCCCCCCTTGATAGGGGTGGTATCCCCTCAGTTCCTGATGGCGTAGTCCGCAGCTAAGAGAGGCATCAATTCCCCGTTGCTCGGCCAGCCGTCCGGCTACCGCCAGCGCCTGCAACTGCTCCTCCCGGGTGAGATGCGTCACGGTCATGGCCTTGAGCAGATTTCGTTCGCGGAAGCGGCGGCAGAGACTGGCTAGAGCTGGAGGGCCTTCCTCCTGCCAGCGCTGCAGGTGATAGCCGGTGCGGACATCGTCGTTGGCCAGAAAGGTCTCCAAGTCGAGCGCTTCGACATCCCAGAGCCAGCGCTGCATCACACCGTCAGCCCAAACGAGGTCAGGACCCAGCTGCCTGGCCAGGCGCACAAGTCGTTCCAGCAACCAGTTGCACACCACGTTCAGGCGGTGGTTGTAGACGCTGCGGTACATCAGGTTGCGCACCACCAGGTAGTGCTCAACGGCCATCAGGCCTTTCGGATGAATGGCAAGATCCCCGTCGGGTGACAACGTCAGCCCTGCCATGATTCGATCCAGATCGAGCTGGCCGTACCGGGTTCCCGTGCTGTAGCTGTCTCGGAGCAGATAATCCAGCCGGTCACAATCCAACTGGCTGCTGACCAATCTCTTCACCACTGGGTTAGGTGCCTGGCCGCATTCGAGGAGCGTCGCGACGGCGTTTGACGTGCCTTGATGCTCTTGCTCTAAGCAGTCCAGAATCTGGGGATGACTCCGAATGATCCGGGCGGACCAGCCTTCGTGATGTAGACCGAACATTTCCTCGCCGGTGTGGCTGAGGGGGCCATGGCCGATGTCGTGAAGGAGCGCGGCGGCGTACAGCAAAGGCCGATGCGGTTCGAGGGTGGGTTTGAGCGTCAACAGACGCTCAAAGGCTTGCCTGGCCAGATGGAACACTCCGAGTGAATGGGTGAACCGGCTCGATTCAGCGCCATGAAAGGTCAGAAACGCTGGCCCTAGTTGCCGAACCCTGCGCAGACGTTGAAAGGGCGCTGTCTCCACCAAGGCCATTACCATTGCCTCGCCGGGCCGTTGGCGATCCAGCTGGATGCCGCGGTGGAGAGGGTCGTGGTACGTCCGCTGACTCATTCGGCTGGGGCATCCGGCGACTGCTCCATCAGGGCTTCCATCCACTGCTCGGCTTCACTTATCCAACGGTCGCCTTCACCATCGGGTGCCAGGGGTTCGGGGTCCGAGAGCTGGCGGTCGGGTGCAATCCCCTCGCCATGGATGTCATGTCCGCTTGGGGTGACATAGCCGGCCACCGTTACCGCAAGGCCGCTGCCATCACTGAGGTTGGTCAGGGTTTGGATCAGGCCTTTACCGAAGGTCTGATGGCCCAGCAGTGTGGAACGTCCGTTGTCCTGCAGCGCTCCTGCCAGGATTTCGCTGGCACTGGCCGTTCCCCCATTTACCAGGGTCAGCATGGGGCCGTTATAGAGAGTTGAAGTATTCGCGGTGATCGCGTCATCAATGCCGTCACGGTTGCGCGTTTCCACGATGGTGCCGCCGGCAAGGAAGTCATCGGCCACAGCGAGACCGGAACTCACAAGACCTCCCGAGTTGTTGCGCAGATCAAGCAGCAAACCTTCGATGTTTTTGTCCTGAAGTTCCTCCAGAGCCTGCTTTACCTGTTCCGGAACGCCATCGGTGAACTGCGTGATGCGGAGGTAGCCGAAGGTGTGGTCATCGCTGCGCAGTCGCCGCGTCCGCACCGGGCGCAGGTCAACGCTGCGTCGCTCCAGGGTGACCTCATCGGCTGAGCCATCGGCCGCTTCGATGCTCAGCACCACCTGGGTTCCCACTTCGCCCCGAAGAGCAGTAGCAGTGCCCTCGAGCCCAAGCTCCATGACCGGTGTGCCATCAACAGCGAGGATCGGCGTGCCGGATATCAGCTCTGCATCCGAGGCGGGAGATCCATCGAGGGCAGAGATCACCAACACCCGATCGGACTGGTCGGACGGCCCAAGCTGGAGACCGACGCCACTGAGGTTGCCGCTGGTACTTTCCTTGAGTGCGGCGTAATCGTTGGGACGCAATAGTCGAGTGTAGGGATCATCGAGAGCCGAGAGCATTCCATCGATGGCGCCGTAGGCGTCCTCACTGGTGACGATGCTTTTTTCAAGAGCTTTCTGGCGCTGACGTCTCCAGCGCACGGCATCGAGGAGATCGGGATCGACATATCCCTGGTTCACCAGCCGCCAGCTGTCTACTACCAACTGTTGTGTATCGCTAAGTGCTGTGGCCGGACAGGGTGCAGCAAGCGTCAAAAACAGTCCGAGGATCAGAACAAAGATGGACTTGACCCAGTGAGAATGCCTGTGCCGCAAGCGTTCTGAGGGTTCGTTAACAGTTGGATACATCACGGTCAGGTCGCCTCGTTGGCAGAAGCGTGCTGCGTAGACTTTCGCAACCAGAGACCGCTTGTGCATGGCGAACTCATCCCCGGTTTACGACTGGTTCCAGGAACGTCTGGAAATCCAGGACATTGCTGATGACATCAGCACCAAATACGTGCCGCCCCACGTGAACATTTTTTACTGCCTGGGCGGCATCACCTTGGTCTGCTTCCTGATTCAGTTCGCGACTGGTTTCGCGATGACCTTCTATTACAAGCCGACTGTTGCAGAGGCCTATTCCTCTGTTCAGTACCTGATGACAGACGTCAGCTTCGGTTGGCTCATCCGCTCGGTGCATCGCTGGAGCGCCTCGATGATGGTGCTGATGCTGATCCTTCACGTGTTCCGCGTCTACCTCACCGGCGGTTTCAAGCGTCCTCGTGAGCTGACCTGGGTCACAGGTGTAACTATGGCTGTGATCACCGTTTCCTTTGGCGTCACCGGTTACTCCCTCCCTTGGGACCAAGTCGGCTATTGGGCCGTCAAAATTGTTTCCGGTGTTCCCGCCGCAATTCCGGTTGTTGGGGATTTCATGGTTGAGCTGCTTCGTGGTGGTGAAAGCGTTGGTCAGTCCACGCTGACTCGGTTTTACAGCCTTCACACCTTCGTAATGCCCTGGCTCCTTGCCGTGTTCATGCTCATGCACTTCCTGATGATTCGGAAGCAAGGCATTTCTGGTCCCTTGTGATCTGCGTTCCTACCGTTTACCCAACACCCGGACACACCGATGCACATTCTCAAAAAGCCTGATCTCTCTGACCCGAAGATGCGGGCCAAGCTCGCCAAGGGCATGGGGCACAATTACTACGGGGAACCTGCCTGGCCCAACGATCTCCTCTACATCTTTCCAGTCGTCATACTCGGCACCATCGCCTGCATCGTCGGTCTTGCAGTTCTTGATCCTGCAATGCTGGCTGACAAGGCTGATCCCTTCGCCACTCCCCTGGAGATTCTTCCTGAGTGGTACCTCTATCCTGTTTTCCAGATTCTCCGGGTCGTCCCCAACAAACTTCTGGGAATTGCCCTTCAGACTCTCATCCCCCTTGGTCTGATGCTGGTTCCGTTCATCGAGAGCTTTAACAAGTTCCAGAACCCTTTCCGTCGTCCCGTCGCCATGTCGGTGTTTCTGTTTGGGACCGTCACCACCATCTACCTCGGAATCGGTGCTGCTCTTCCCATCGATAAGTCGCTGACTCTCGGTCTGTTCTGATTCAACTCTTGTCTTGTTGACTCGCCCCGACTCCATCGGAGTCGGGCTTTTTTGTGGCTCAGCTCAAGCTTGCATCGAGATGCAGCATCAACACGTCGTTGGTTTCAACCCTGAGGAAATGATGCATTAGCAGGAAACCGACGATGGTCCAGGTCTGATAGGTGCGTGATTGCTGCCCAACCCAGGTTCCCGTCGGCCCATCGAAGTACTCAGCCCATTGCTGACGTGGAAGCTGGTTGAGCTGGCTCCAGTAGCACTCCTCCACCAACGTTTTCATTTGCGTCATCAGCAGCACGTCCGCGTTGGGATGGAGCCTCTCGTGCAGAAAGATCGACCCTCCGAAATACCAGAGCAGGCTGGGCCAGTGCCCACCGTTGTGATAACTCCACGGCCAGTTCTTGGGATCGGATCCAGTCTTGTTCTCCCACTCCACCCCCTCCATGGGGGGGTGACAGATTCGCATCGGCATCTGCGCCATCAGATGCTGACGGTTGTGTTGGACCAGCCTGTACAGGGCACGCTGCTGAGGCGCCGTCAGCAATCCGAACAGACAAGCGAGTGAATTGCCGAGGCTGTAGAAGCGAAAGTCAGGACGACCGGTGCGCATGTTGCCGATCAGATATCCACCTCTGTTGTCCAGCCAGTCTTGGAGCCAGTCAGGGATCACCTGGGGTTGAACGTTGAATTCGTTCTGGTATTGGTTGTCGCCGTACTGCTCGGTGGGTCGTCGTCTGAGCACCTGCATGGTCTTGCTGGTGACCCAGTAGTGCTTCAGCAGGTACTGGCGGAGGTCATGCATCCAGCGACGGCTCAGGCGAAGTCGCTCCTCCAGCAGCACACTGCTTTGGTGGCGCTTGCAGAGCTCCATCAGTTCGATGGAGCTGCGTAGAGCTGCAAACAGCAACACTTCCACCTCAAGCGGTGCACCCCACACATCCATGGGGCGATCAATCATGAAGGCGCAGTCGGGGACGAACAGCACCGGTGTGCCCTCAAAGCTGGGGTGAAGTACAAGGTCCAGGAGCAGCTGCAGACCCCGTTGCACCTCTGCACTCCGGCCGAATGCCGTGTCTCCGCTGCGTTTGACGTAGATCCAGCAGAGAATCGGCCACCAAAGGCTGGCGTCCACGGAGGTAATCCGGCCGATCGAACGCTGCCCGTAGTCGGCCACCAGCTCCTCGTTTTCCTCTACGAAGCTGGTGGGGAACACACCACGCGTCTGCACTCTTGTGCTCTGAAGATCCAGGCATACCGACAGGAATTGGCGGACGATCGAATATCGCCGTTTCAGCAACAGATAGATCATCACGGGGACGTTGTCCCTCAGAAAGATCTCGCCGTAGTTCAGAGCTTGGTCATCGCTGGGATGTTCCAGGGCAGCCACGCTGCCGGCAAGCTCTCCACGAATGGTGATCAGAGTGCGTTCGAAGTGCTCTTCAGCCTTCTGCACCACATGCTCTTCCTTTGAGCTAGGGCGAAATCGCTGACTCTGTTTAGTGAAACCCCCTGCCATCCAACATGGTCTCTTCTGTTCAGAAGCTAGGTGTGGCAATGGATTTCGCCAGTGGAAGCAACTCTGCAGATGCAACAGAAGGTCTGCTTGCGTCTGAGGGGTAAGAGGTGTTATGTTTTTGTCTTGCGCGGGAGTCGAGAGGCTGTTGCGCAAGATCGAAGCCTGAAGGGCGAAAGCCTTGAGGTGTCTTGGGTCACTTACAAAACCAAAAGGGAGCGATCCCACGGTGTTGTAAGTTCTTCAAGCGGTCGTGAGAGGCCGCGATGACCAGCCACCACTTCCTGAAAGGGAAGGATGGTTTAAGGATGGTCGCACCTGGACAATTGAAAAGTTTAGGAACTGACGCTTTCATCGCGTTTGGTTTCAAGCTGAGCTGAGAGGCGAGGCGAGGAGCTGAATGAAGAAGCGATGAAGGTGTGAGGTCCCGTCAAAAATTTCGTTGCGTCGAAGTTATTCGCTGCAATGGGAAGATTTTCACGAGTCTTGCTGTTGTCGATGTGCGAATGATGGAGCAACAACCGGATCTGAGATCCTGGAAAGTCATTATAGAGAAATCTAGAAATGCACTCTTAAGAACCCTTTCTGTGTCAGCGGGAAGGAGGCCTCAACTGTTGCTAGTGAAGACTGAGTAATGGGTGATGCAAATCAAGTTGAGATGACGAGAGTTGTTGAGAGGACTTGATCTACAACGGAGAGTTTGATCCTGGCTCAGGATGAACGCTGGCGGCGTGCTTAACACATGCAAGTCGAACGAACCTTCGGGTTAGTGGCGGACGGGTGAGTAACGCGTGAGAATCTGCCCTCAGGAGGGGGATAACGGTTGGAAACGGCCGCTAATACCCCATATGCCGCGAGGTGAAACGAATTTCGCCTGAGGATGAGCTCGCGTCTGATTAGCTAGTTGGTGGGGTAATGGCCTACCAAGGCATCGATCAGTAGCTGGTCTGAGAGGATGATCAGCCACACTGGGACTGAGACACGGCCCAGACTCCTACGGGAGGCAGCAGTGGGGAATTTTCCGCAATGGGCGAAAGCCTGACGGAGCAACGCCGCGTGAGGGATGAAGGCCTCTGGGCTGTAAACCTCTTTTATCAAGGAAGAAGATCTGACGGTACTTGATGAATAAGCCACGGCTAATTCCGTGCCAGCAGCCGCGGTAATACGGGAGTGGCAAGCGTTATCCGGAATTATTGGGCGTAAAGCGTCCGCAGGCGGCCCTTCAAGTCTGCTGTTAAAAAGTGGAGCTTAACTCCATCATGGCAGTGGAAACTGTTGGGCTTGAGTGTGGTAGGGGCAGAGGGAATTCCCGGTGTAGCGGTGAAATGCGTAGATATCGGGAAGAACACCAGTGGCGAAGGCGCTCTGCTGGGCCATCACTGACGCTCATGGACGAAAGCCAGGGGAGCGAAAGGGATTAGATACCCCTGTAGTCCTGGCCGTAAACGATGAACACTAGGTGTCGGGGGAATCGACCCCCTCGGTGTCGTAGCCAACGCGTTAAGTGTTCCGCCTGGGGAGTACGCACGCAAGTGTGAAACTCAAAGGAATTGACGGGGGCCCGCACAAGCGGTGGAGTATGTGGTTTAATTCGATGCAACGCGAAGAACCTTACCAGGGTTTGACATCCTGCGAATCTCTTGGAAACGAGAGAGTGCCTTCGGGAACGCAGTGACAGGTGGTGCATGGCTGTCGTCAGCTCGTGTCGTGAGATGTTGGGTTAAGTCCCGCAACGAGCGCAACCCACGTCTTTAGTTGCCAGCATTTAGTTGGGCACTCTAGAGAGACCGCCGGTGATAAACCGGAGGAAGGTGTGGATGACGTCAAGTCATCATGCCCCTTACATCCTGGGCTACACACGTACTACAATGCTACGGACAAAGGGCAGCAAGTTCGCGAGGACAAGCAAATCCCATAAACCGTGGCTCAGTTCAGATCGTAGGCTGCAACTCGCCTACGTGAAGGAGGAATCGCTAGTAATCGCAGGTCAGCATACTGCGGTGAATACGTTCCCGGGCCTTGTACACACCGCCCGTCACACCATGGAAGTTGGCCACGCCCGAAGCCGTTACTCCAACCCTTGTGGAGGAGGACGTCGAAGGTGGGGCTGATGACTGGGGTGAAGTCGTAACAAGGTATCCGTACCGGAAGGTGCGGATGGATCACCTCCTAACAGGGAGACAAACAACGATTTTGATGCCTGAGTACTTTTATTCTTAGGCCTAAATCCTGTCACCTTAGGTCGATCGGTACCTCAGTGTTGAAGCAACAGAGTTAACAGAGATGTTGATGCGTGTTGTAGAGATGATCAGTTCCTGAACTTTGTCTAGGTCACACCCCACAAGGGTTGAGTTTTCCTGGGCCATTAGCTCA
>QCSJ01000006.1:17500-55576 GCA_003211535.1 Synechococcus sp. AG-670-A05
CACCGCTGGGGGCCATCAACACCCGTAGCGGATCCCTCTTCAGCACAACACTGAAGTTCCCACCGGTGCCATCGCACCATCGCCGTTGATGCAGGCGTCTGGTCGTTGCGATCAGGTCAGACCTGATGTGGATGCCATCTTCCAAGGGACGCACCTCCTCCATCTTCTATACAGGAAACAGCAGCGGACCTTCGTTGACGCTTCCCCCCAGCCTTCTATGGGATGGCGATCGTCTGAAGCTTCTGGACCAGCGTCGGCTTCCGCATGAGGTCAGTTTTCTGACCTTGCGCCAGTGGCGCGATGTGGCCGAAGCCATCGCCACCATGGCGGTGAGGGGTGCACCTGCTATTGGCGTGGCGGCAGCGTGGGGCGTCGTGTTGGCAGCCCAGGCGGGTGAGGATCTCGATGTGGCAGTTTCGGTGCTGAAGTCATCCCGCCCTACAGCGGTCAATCTCGCCTGGGCTTTGGAGCGGATGCGGAGATCCCCTGCCGCTCAGGACCCGGTGGATCCGCAGGAGCTAGCCGGCGTGGCAGCTGCTTTGCAAGAGGACGATCGCGCTCGCACCCAGACTCTGGTGGACCATGGCGTGGGTCTACTTGCACCAGGGAGCCGTGTTCTCCATCATTGCCACACCGGCGCAATCGCCACGGCGGGGGTTGGAACCGCGCTGGGGGTAATCGCCGCAGGCCATGCCCGGGGTATGGTCAACCACGCCTGGCTGGATGAAACACGCCCCCGGCTTCAGGGTGCGGCCCTTTCGGCCTGGGAACTGGGCTGTCTTGGAGTGCCGTGCACCGTAATTGTTGACAGTGCCAGTGGACTATTGATGCGCCGCCAGGAGGTAGATGCTGTGCTGGTGGGATGTGACCGGGTTGCCGCCAACGGCGATGTGGCCAACAAGGTGGGCACGTACAACCTCGCCCTGGTGGCTCGGGCTCATGGCATTCCCTTCTACGTCTGCGCTCCAGGAAGCAGCATTGACCTCACCACACCGGATGGGGACGCCATCACCATCGAAGAACGGCCGGAGGACGAGATCACCCAGCACCGGGGCCAGCGTTTGGCGGCACCTGGGGCAACGGCCTGGAATCCCGCTTTCGACATCACCCCGGCCCATCTGGTTTCGGCATTGATCACCGAGTTCGGTGTGATCCGTGCGCCTTACCGAGACGCTTTGCAGCTCCTTCCCTTGGATCGTCAGCTTTGACAGGTCGGGCACCAATGGGTGCTTCGTCCCGACAACTTGTCTCTTCGAATGGGAGTGCCGCAGCGCCGACAGGGCTCGCCTCCCCGGCGATACACCCAGGTCTGCCCCCCGTAATTCCCGTTCACGCCCTCCAGATCACGAAAATCACTGAAGGTGGTACCTCCGGCCCCAATGCTGGTGGTGAGCACATCCACCAGAGATGTTCGCAACCTCTCGAGCTGGTCAAGGGTGAGTTGTCCAGCAGGAGTTAGAGGGGGGATGCCTGCAGAGAATAAACTTTCATCGGCGTAGATGTTGCCGACACCGGCCACCAAGGCCTGATCCAGAAGTGCTGTCTTGATCGGACGGCTGCTGTTCTTTAAACGGCGCTTCAGGTATGGAGCGCTGAACAGCTCGCTGAATGGTTCAGGTCCCAGTCGCGCCAACCCAGGCATGCCAACGGTGAGCTCCACGTCCGGGGCAACCCACCACATTTCGCCGAAGCTCCGCACATCAACGAAACGCAGTTCGTCACCCTTGGAGTTCCAGAAACGCACGCGGGTGTGGGTGCAAGGATTTGTGGGCTCCGCAACCCACTGAAACTGTCCGGTCATGCGCAGGTGAACGCCCCAAACACCACGGTCTGGTTCCAGGGAGGCCATCAAGTATTTGCCCCTTCGGCTCCAGGCTCCAACCCTTGCTCCTGTCAGGCCATCGGTGAAGGCAGTGACACCACCCATGCTGGCAATCGCTCTGGGGCGGCAGACCTCCAGCCGGTCAATGACAAAAAAAGAAAGACGATCCTCCAGTCCTCGGCGAACCGTCTCGACTTCGGGAAGTTCTGGCAATAGCCTCAGGCCTGCTCGAGCTCAGCTTCCGAGAAGTTGTTGGTGTTCACACCACCATCAGTGCCATCGATGCCGGTGTAGTTGACCTTCTCAAAACGCACAACGACCGGATAGCGAATTCCGGACGTGTCGACTGAGGCGACGGTGCCGACTTCATTGAACCAGTACGACTCTGGACGCTTGATGCGCACCTTGGCTCCGCGGGAAATCGCCATCGCTGGGCATGAAATGGATGCAATTGCGAGCGTATCGCCTGGACTGGGACAGGAACCGCCTGCGTCACAGAATGTCGTCCCGCCGCCTTGTGCATCGCCCTTGACCAGTTCCGTTGTGCCTGAACCCCCCGCTTTGCAGCTGGATCTGCCGGATCCGGACCGCGATGACATCAGCACGATGGAGTTCCTGGCCCGGTTGGAACAAGCCTGGGCGGTGTGCGATCGCTTTGATCTGCAGACGGAGATCTGGCGTGGTCGCATTCTCAAGTCGGTGCGTGACCGAGAAAAACGCAGTGGCGAGGGCCGTGGTGCCGGCTTTCTCCAGTGGTTGCGAGAGCGGGAAATCAGCAAGACCCGTGCCTACGGACTTATCCAGCTGTCGGAATCAGCCGAAACGATGTTCAGCGAAGGGGTACTGGAGGAATCCAGCGTCAATCAGTTCTCCAAGCGCGCCTTCATGGAAACGGCTCAGGCGGCCCCTGAAGTTCAGCTGATGATCTCGGAAGCAGCCAATGGAGGGCAGGACATCACCCGCAAGCAGGTGCGGCGGTTGACCGATGAATTCATCGCGGCCACCAGTCCGCTGTTGCCTGAGGAGATCCGCCAGCGCACCCAAGAGAATCTGTTGCCGCCCAGGGCGGTGGCTCCGCTGGTGCGTGAGCTGGCCAAACTGCCGGAGCCCCAGCAAGAGGATCTGCGCAAGGTTCTACGGGATGAGCCGGAACTGGACCGGATCAAGGACGTAACCAGTACGGCCCGATGGATCACCAAAGCCACGGAATCCGGCGTGGCTGTCCGGGCGTTTCAGCAGGGAGAACTGGATCTGGATAAGGCGATGCAGGAAGCGCAACGGTTGGATGCCCTGGGTCTGCTGGCTGATGCCGTGGGGCAGGCCCAGGCCCTGGAAGCTGCCGTGCTGAAGCTGCACACCTCCTGGCGGCGGCTTGGAGGGCTTCAAGAACGGCTGTGGGTGGAAAGCGGAAGCAGCACGCCTTACTTAAGGGATGTCCTGAATGCTCTGCAGTCCCTGAGTGGTGCCACGTTGCGGGTGTCTCTCGGAGAGTTGGCCGGAGGTAAGAAGGTGCGGTTGCAGCTGGTGGAGGAAGCCCCGGATCAGTTGGAACCACCTCCCCTGGCCTGACGCCAGATGTTGGGTCCATTACGCTGGGGCCGCTAGATGTAGTGGTTGCGGATTCGCTTGAGACCGCTCTCCACACCCATTTCGGCTGGCCGCGTTTTCGGGCGGGGCAGCGCCCTGTGGTGGAAGCCGTCTTGAACGGCAGGGATGCCCTGGCTGTGCTGCCCACCGGAGGGGGAAAATCCCTCTGCTATCAGCTGCCTGCTCTAGTCCGGAAAGGCCTGGAGGTGGTGATTTCACCGCTGGTTGCGTTAATGGAGGACCAGGTTCTTCAATTGCAGCGGCGGGGTATTGCCGCTGCCTGTTTCCATGCCGGTCTGGATCCAGCTCGACGTCAGCAGGCGATGGCTGCCCTGCGGGATACAAGCCTCCGACTGCTTTATCTGGCCCCGGAACGCCTCCAGGGAGAGTCCACCCAGCGCATGCTGGAAACCCATGCCGCTGAGCGGCGCCTAGTGGCCTTGGCCGTGGATGAAGCCCATTGCATTAGCGCCTGGGGCCACGACTTCAGGCCTGACTACCGCCGCCTCGGTCTGATCCGCCGTCTGTGTCCTGGGGTGCCCATGTTGGCGCTGACTGCCACGGCTGCCCCCCGCGTACGGGCCGACATCCTGCGACTGCTCGATCTGTGCAGTCCGCTGGTGCAGGTCAGCTCAGCCCGGCGGGACAACCTCAATTACGCCATGCGGCGGCGGCCGCGGGATCCAATGCCTCAGGTTCTGGAGGCCCAGGAAGAGTCCCGTGATGCGGCGTTGATCTACGCCCGCACCCGTCGATCCGTGGAGCATTGGGCGGAGCGACTGCAAAGCCAGTCCGTGGCGGCAACTCCGTATCACGCAGGTCTTGACCCAGCCACACGTCAGGCCGCACTGACGCAGTTTCTTGAGCAGGAGAGGCCTGTCCTTGTGGCCACGGTGGCCTTCGGCATGGGTGTTGATCGCGGTGATGTGGGACTGGTGTTGCATCTCGATCTTCCTGCTTCATCGGAGGGATATCTCCAGGAGTCCGGCAGGGCTGGGCGGGACGGTTTGCCGGCTCGTTGTTTGGTGCTCTTCTCTCCGGCAGATCGCACCAGTCTTAGTTGGGCGATGCAGGCGGCCGCCATACGGGGTACTAACCCTGATGAGCGGCATCGTTTGGATATGGCCCAGCAGCAATTGCGTCAGATGGAGGCGGTGGCCGAGGGTGAGATGTGTCGTGAGCAGGCGCTGCTGTTGGCGGTGGGCGAGCTGGTGGACCCATGTGGCCGGTGTGATCGATGTTGCGACTCACCCAAGCGAAAGGATTGGTCGCGCCAGGCGACAACGCTGTTGACGCACCTGAATAATTTCGATGGCACCGATATGCGCCGACTCGGCGAGCACCTGGCTGTCCATGAAAGAGGAAAGGGGGATCGCTGGACCTGGCTGGCCCGGCGCCTTGTTCAGGAAGAGCTCATCCGCGAGAGCAATGACGGTGTCCAGCGTCTGCAGCTGCGGGAGAGTGGTCGGCGCTACCTGGAGCGACCCTGGCCTCTGGATTTTGCCGCCTGATTCAAGCTTTCGCCTTACAGCGGTCCTTGATCAGATCCTTCTCAAAACTCCTTTTGGGTGAGGCCCAGGTCTTCCAGCTGCCGTCCCCACCGGTGACATTCAGCTTCTCGGCAGCGCAGTTCACGGCCAGATAAAGTGCCTGACCGTCAGAGTTGAGGCTTGGCACCACCTGGCTGCCACCCATCGGCTGCCAGTTCGCCCAATCCACCTGCAGTGGGCCATAGGACCGCCAGTCTGTACCCTTGGCCACGATGGCTGTGGGCTGCGGTTTCGGCTGAACTTTTGGCTTGAATTTGATGTCGACTTGTGTCGCTGTACTGGTGGGTTGGGGTTGAGACTTTTTCTGCGGTTTTGGCTCTGTCTGGGCCGCTGGTTGCTCCGGTGACTTCAGGTAGAGCTTGGTGCCCACCTTCACCTTGTTCGGATCGCTGATGGCGTTGATGTCGATCAGGGTGGCGACGGGAAGTTCGAAGGCCCTGGCGATCTGGGTGAGGGTCTGCCCTCGCTCCACGGTGTGCAGGCTGGCCCCGGGCGCCACGTTTATCGGAGCCGGCTTCGGCTTGGCTTGAGCGATCATGGCATTGCTGGGCAGCTTCAGCATTTGTCCAACTTCCACGTGGTTGGCGTTGCGCAGGCCGTTCACGAGCATCAGATCCCTGCTGCTCACGCGGTAGCGAGCCGCAATGTCGCCCAGGGTGTCACCGGGCTGAACCCTGTGGCGCCCGGGGCCAGCATTCACCGGCGGGCCGGGGACCTCAAGAAGGCTGCCGGCTTCGATGTAATCGGAGTAACGCAGTCCGTTGAGGCGCATAAGTTGACGGGTGCTCACCCCGAAGCGGTCGGCAATCTCCGAAAGCGTCTCGCCGGATTGCACCGTGACCGTTGCGGCTGTGGCCGACAGCGGGAGAAGAGCAGTCAGTACAAGTACCCCAAGTCCCTTGCAGCCCATGCATTCATAACAATTGATCAAACGATACGGTGCCTGCGCTGAAGCGCCAGTCTTCTAGAGCGACTGCAGGACCAGGGAAGTTATGGATTGCTGGCACATCAGCCCGCCAATCGCCTCAGCAGGTTGAGATCCAGGCTGTAGGGGGGATAACGCAGTTTGAAATCCAAGCGGAAGGGGCGTCGCAGCACAGCCTTGGCATGGCTGAATGTGTCAAAGCCAGCCTGGCCGTGGTAACTGCCCATGCCGCTACCACCCACGCCGCCGAAAGGCAGATCCGGCACACCTGCCTGCATCACCACGTCGTTGAGGCAGACCCCACCAGAGCTTGTGGTGTCCAGCACTTCCTGCTGCTGAGCCTCATTGCCTCCGAAGAGGTATAGCGCCAGGGGTTTCGGCCCCTGACGGATCTCGGCCAGGGTCTGGGGGAGGTCCGTCAGCTCCAGCACCGGCAGTAGGGGGCCGAACAGTTCATCGGCCATCAGGGGATCCCGACGATCGTCCACCCGAATTACCGTGGGTGCGATACGTCTCTGCTCACGGTTGATCTCGCCGCCGATCAGGACGCGCCCGTTTTTCTGTGCCTTATCCAGCAGGGCCTCCAGACGTTGGAACTGGCGATCATTCACGATGCAGGCGAGCTGCTCGGACGCAATTGGGTCGTTCCCGTACATTTCGGTTCGGGCAGATGCCATGGCCTCCAGAAGCGGAGCCTTCAGTTCGGGCTGCACAAGCAGGTGATCCGGCGCGATGCAGGTCTGGCCGGCATTGAGTCCCTTGCCCCAGATCAGACGCCGTGCACTCACCGTCAGATCCGCACCTTTCAGCACCAGGGCAGGACTTTTCCCTCCGAGCTCCAGCGTCACCGGCGTGAGATGTGCTGCGGCGCCTTCGAGCACTTTGCGCCCGATGGCTCCACCGCCGGTGAAGAAGATGTGGTCGAACGGTAGAGCCACCAGCGCCGCCGCGACGGCTCCATCCCCGAGTTCAACCCGAACCACTTCAGGCTGGAAGTGCTTTCTAATCAGGCGGCTGATCAAGGACGCCACATTAGATGCATGTTCGGAGGGCTTCAGAACCGCTGTGTTTCCCGCAGCGAGGGCGCTGATCAAGGGCTGAAGCGTCAGGGAGAAGGGATAGTTCCAGGGACCAATGATCAGAACGCAGCCCAGGGGCTCCTGGATGACATCCGCCCGGCCAGGGCGTTGGGCCAGAGGCACAGAAACACGCCGGGGCCGCATCCAACGGCGCAGCTGGCGCTGGGCCAGCTTTAGTTCCTGGCGCAAGGCGACAATTTCGAAGAAGGCTTCGGTGGGTGGTTTACCCAGATCCGCCGCCAGGGCTTCGACTACCTCCTGTTCATGCTGCTCAACCAGTTCGCTCAGGCGCAGCAGTTGCTCCTGACGCCAGGTTGCGGCTCGGGTCAGACCTCGTCCCACGCTGTCCTGCATGAGGTGGAGCTCTTCGATGGACAGGGGCACGGGGCTGACGATTAGGCCTGTCGGGTCTAGCAGTGGTGCAGCGGCATCCGGGGGATGAGCCAAACCATGCCGTGGTGGACCGGCACGGTCATCTATCAACTCATCGTGCGCAGCTTCGCTGATGGCAACGGTGATGGCATCGGCGATTTCAAGGGTCTGGCTTCACGCTTGCCTTATCTGCGCTGGCTCGGGGTGAAGACCCTCTGGCTCACACCGATCTACCCATCCCCTTTGCGGGATGGCGGTTACGACATCACCGACTTCAAGGACATTCACCCTGACCTGGGTGATCTGGCGTCGTTTCACCGTTTTCTGACGGCCGCTCACAGCCAGGGCATGCGGGTGATTCTCGATCTAGTGCTGAACCACACCAGCGACCTTCACCCCTGGTTCCAGCGGGCCCGCTGGGCTCCGAAGGGCAGTCCTGAGAGGGATGTTTACGTCTGGAGTGACGACCCATCCCGCTACGGAGATGCGCCGGTGCTGTTCCGTCACTTCGAAGCCTCCAACTGGGAGTGGGATCCGGTGGCGGAGCAGTACTACCTGCATCGTTTCCTGCGCCATCAGCCGGACCTCAACTACGCCAATCCGCTGGTGCAGGAGGCCATGCTCGAGATGGTTGACTTCTGGCTGGAACGTGGTGTCGACGGCTTTCGCCTCGATGCGGTGCCATTTCTGTTTGAGGAGGAGGGCACACGATGTGAAGGGCTGCCGGAAACACACGCCTTCCTTCGACGCCTGCGGGCCCGCGTGGATGAGGGGGGACGAGAGGTGCTGTTGCTTGGGGAAGCGATTCAACCGGTTCAGGAAGCAGCCCCCTATTTGGCGGAGGACGAATTGCATGGAGCCTTCAACTTCGCGCTGACAGCCCACCTGTTCGCGGCTGTTGCGTCCGGCAGCACCCGCCAGCTGGGAACTTGCCTGGACGAGGCGGAACAGGCGGTGGAGGGACCGCGCTGGGCCTTGCCACTTCGCAACCACGATGAACTCTGGCTGGGGGATGGGCACCTGATTCCCGATGAGGTGATCCAGTCGATCCGGGTGGGCTTACCCCAGGGGCAGGGGCATTGGCTCAACTGGGGCATTAACCGTCGTCTGGCGCCATTACTCAACGGCGACCCCCGCTCTAACCGTCTTCTCCATGGACTGATCTACAGCCTTCCCGGCATGCCCTGCTTGTACTACGGCGATGAGCTTGGGATGGGGGACTGGCCGGGGTTGCGGGATCGGGATCCGAACCGCACACCGATGGCCTGGACACCTGCCCGCAACGGGGGGTTCTCCTCGGCTCCCGACCCTTTGCTGGTGCTTCCCCCTATCACGGCGCCTGGCTATGACTACCGAGTCGTGAACGTTGAGGTGCAGAAACAGTTGCCGGGTTCCTTGCTGAACTGGCATCGGCGCATGCTCACCTGCCGGCGTTTGCTGCCGGCCCTCGCACACGGATCATTCCAGCTGTTGCCGTGCAGCCATCCCGGCGCCCTGGTCTATGTCCGCGCCACTGAGGCCATGACGGTGTTGGTGGCGGCCAATGTCACTGCCGCTGGTGCCTCCTTCAGCCTGGATCTCACGGCCTGGGAAGGTCTGCGGACCCGTGAGGTGATGTGGGGCTGTGAATTTCCGCTGGCCAGCCGCGAATGGTTCGTGAACCTGCCTCCTTACGGCATCAACTGGTGGTTGATCGGTGAAGTGGATACAGCCGTGCCCGTGAGTTGATCTAGTCGCTCCTCCACCAGTGTTTGCAGCCGGCGGGCTTCCGTCAGATCCACCATTGCAAGCCGACAGCGCCGGGCCAGAACATCGCTGGCACTGCGGGCGTGCTCCTTTTGGATGGCGTGATCAATCTCTCCCTGGCACAGGGGGATAACGTTGCTTAGCGGTTCGCGCTGCCCCGGATCGATGCCAGAGATCAACGGCAGGGCCTGCAGGCCATGGTTGCTCTGCAGGTGGGCAATCTGCTGATCCCTGAAGGCCCCTTCCGGCAGCAGATTCTGTAGCTGAATGGCCTGCTCCCTGAGCCGCTGACGCGTTTCCGTAGGGGTGTCCGCGCTCCCCAGCAGTGAGAGTGGTTGCGGCGCGCCAAGGGGATGACCCAGCTGGGTGGCAACCGCCTGGAGGGTGTCATCAGCCATGGGGCGGCAGGTGGTCCACTTGCCCCCCATCACACTCACCAGTCCACAGGGCAGCTTCTCCACCTCGTGCTCCCGCACCACACGGCTGCTGTCGAGGCTGTCCCCTGCCGGGCGGAGCAGCGGCCGACCTCCAGCCCAGCGGCTGGTCACCGTGGGATCGGATAAGCCTGGGAACCATTGGCGGACGTAACCCAGTAAGTAGCTCTCCTCCTCGTCGGTGGGGGTGGTGGCTGCATCGATGGCGCAGGGGGCGTCGGTGGTCCCCACCAGGGTGCGGCCGTGGAAGGGCAACATGAACAGCACGCGTCCATCCGCTGTTGACGGCACCAGCAGCCCCAGACCTCCCGGACAGAGGTTCTGCTCCAGCACGAGATGGCAGCCACGGCTGGTGAGCATGCGCGGGGCTGCCTGTGGATCCGCAAGCTGGCGGATCGAATCCGCCTGGATTCCGGTGGCATTGACAATCACCCCAGCGGTCCAGCGCTCCTGTATCCCCGAGTCGGTTTCGCTGATGGCGGCGTTCAGACGCCCGTCCACCGATCGTTCCAATCCAACAACACGGCAACGGGTGCGCAGGGTGGCGCCCCCCTGTTCGGCGGTGCGTGCCAGCAGCAGATTCAACCGTGCGTCATCGAACTGCCCATCGCTGTAGGCCACCCCGCCACGGCCCGGTTTCAGCATTGGCAGGGACTCCTGCAAGACCTCACGGCTGATGGCACGGCTGCGGCCGATGCGTTGCTGGCCGGCCAGAAGGTCGTAGAGGCCGAGTCCCGCCTTGTAGTACAGCTGGCCCCAAAGTGTGTCTGTCGGCAACACCAGCTCAAGCCGCTGGGCAAGAAACGGCGCCTGCTCCAGCCAGTGACCACGCTCCAGCAGGGCTTCCCTGACGAGTTGCAGCTGGGCCATGTCGAAGGTTTTGAACGCCAGTTCCAGGTAGCGGACCCCGCCATGGAGGAGCTTGGTGCTGCGGCAGCTGGTGCCTCCACCTATGTCGCCAGCATCCAGCAACGCCACCGTCAGCCCCCGCCGCACGGCCTCCATCGCCACGGTTGCTCCGCTGGCTCCGGCTCCAATCACCAGGAGGTCAACGTTGTGATCAGCCATGCCACCCCAGGCTGCGGTTCACGGCGTCATTCCAGCGATCACGCATGTGCCTGCTCCGCTCAGTGTTGATCTGCGGTTCGAACCGCTGCACATCGTCCTGCCGGTGGCCGGCGAAGTCGGACAGGTCGGGGATGAGGCCGCATTGCACACCCGCCAAAAGAGCGATACCGCGGGCTGTGCTCTCCAGGTTCCTGGGTCGACGCACCGTAAGGCCGGTGCTGTCCGCCTGAACCTGCAGCAGGGGATCGGAGGCTGCTGCTCCGCCATCTACCGCCAACTCCCCCAGGCCATGGCCGAGTGCCTCCTCCGCCAGCTCTACCAGAGTGGCCACCGACAGAGCGATGCCATCCAGGGCCGCTCGGGCGATGTGGCCGCGGTTGCTGTCCCGGGTGAGCCCCACCAGCACCCCGCGGGCCTGGGGGTCCCAGTGGGGAGTCCCCCAACCGGTGAAGGCAGGCACCAGCATCACTCCGCCGCTGTCCGGCACCGACTGCGCTAGGGCATTCACTTCATCCGCCCGCTCTATGATTTGCAAACCGTCCCGCAGCCACTGCACAACTGTTCCTGCATTGAACAGGCTGCCCTCGAGGCAGTAGGTGGGCTTGCCGTCGGCATCAGTCCAGCCGAGGGTGCTGAGCAGTCCGGCGTTGGAGCGGCGGATGATATTGCCTGTGTTGATCACCAGAAAGGCCCCGGTGCCGTAGGTGCATTTGGCTTCGCCGGGCTCTAAGCAGAGCTGACCAAGGGTCGCGGCCTGCTGATCACCGAGAAGGGCCTGAATCGGCAATCCGCCGAAGGGGAGATCCGCTGCGATGCGTCCGAACTCTCCTCGGCAAGGCAGCAGCTCCGGTAAAGCACTGCCGGGGAGATCGGTCTGCTCCCGGAACTCATCCACCCAGCATCGCTGCTCAAGATCCATCAGTAGCGTGCGGCTGGCATTGCTCATGTCGCTGCCGTGGCGTTGCCCTCCGGTGAGGTTCCAGAGCAGCCAGCACTCCACTGTGCCGAAGCACAGATCGCCCTGGACCGCGGCGGCTTTGGCCTCGGGCTGATGCTCGAGCATCCATCGGATCTTGCTGGCGCTGAAATAGGGATCCAACAGCAAGCCGGTGCGCTGGCACCACGTAGCTTCGAGGCCGGCTGTTTTCCAACCGTGGCAGATGTCAGCGGTGCGGCCGTCCTGCCAGACCAGGGCCGGACCGCAGGGGCTGCCGCTGCTGCGACGCCAGAGCACGGTGGTTTCGCGTTGGTTGGTGATGCCGCAGCTCACCACGGACCGACGTTGCTCCTCATCGAGCTGCTGGTGCAGATCCTGCAGCGCTGTCTTCTGGCTGTTCCAGATGTCTCTGGGGTGTTGTTCCACCCAGCCATCGGCGGGGTACTGAATCGGCAGGGGGGTCGTCGTACTGGCCACGAGGTCACCCTTAACGTCAAACACTGCTGCGCGGGAGCTGCTGGTGCCTTGATCCAGCGCCAACAGGAGAGGCTGATGTGCCATGGCCGACTCGTTTCTTCCCTGCTAGCGAGGGGATTGCTGCCTGGAAAGGCCATGGCGTCCTCCACGCCCTTCTGTGACCCTCCGGCCTGGGTGGCCGATGCCGTGATCTATCAGATCTTTCCGGATCGATTCCGCCGCAGCGGTCAGGTGAAGGCCCAGCGGCATCTGGAGCTGAAGCCCTGGGGCAGTGACCCCCGAGAGCAGGGCTTTCAAGGGGGAGACCTTTACGGGGTGATAGAGGCACTGGATCAGCTGCAGGCCATGGGGATTAGTTGCCTGTACCTGACTCCGATCTTCAGCTCTGCCGCCAATCACCGGTATCATGCCTACGACTACTTCGAGGTGGATCCCCTGCTGGGGGGGGATGCTGCTTTGGATGCGTTGATCGTTGCCCTGCATCAGCGTGGCATGCGGCTAGTGCTGGATGGTGTGTTCAACCACTGCGGTCGTGGCTTCTGGGCCTTCCATCACCTCGTGGAAAACGGCCAGGACTCCCCATACCGCGATTGGTTTCATGTGCACCGCTGGCCGGTGCAGCCCTACCCGGCCGAGGGCCAGGACTGCGGCTACGACTGCTGGTGGGCCGTGCCTGATCTTCCCAAGTTCAACCATGCCAATCCCGCGGTGAGGGAGCACCTGCTTGAAGTGGGGCGCTTCTGGCTGGAACGGGGCATCGATGGTTGGCGTCTAGATGTGCCTGCTGAAGTGCCCGCTGCGTTCTGGGTGGATTTCCGTCGCGTGGTCCGGGAGGTCAACCCTGACGCCTGGATTGTTGGTGAGATCTGGGGTGATGCCAGGTCCTGGCTTCAGGGCGAGCACTTTGATGGGGTAATGAATTACCGCCTCGGCTGGAGCAGCCTTGGCTGGGTGGCAGGAGATCGGTTGCGGCAGGGCTACCGCAATAAGGAATATCCGCTCAATCCTCTAAGCAGCGAGGCGTTGCTCGATATATGGAGCACCACGACCGGGTGGTACAGGCCAGCCGTGAACCGAGCTCAAATGAACTTGTTGGACAGCCACGATGTCCCGCGTGCATTGCACAGCCTCAACGGGGATGTGGAGGCCCTGGAGCTTGCCCTGCTACTGCTTTTTCTTCAGCCAGGGGCCCCTTGCGTGTACTACGGCACAGAAGCGGCACTGTCCGGAGGTCCTGATGCTGAACTTTCCGGAGGCCCGGAACCCGCTTGCCGTGAAGCCTTTCCTTGGGATCAACCCTGGGCTGCGGATCTAAGACCCACCATTGCTGGTCTGGCTGGCCTGCGGCGAAACCACCCGGAGCTCACCCGTGGCTATCTGCTCTGGGAACCGATCGGACGCGACGGGTTGTTTGGAACGATCTCAGGCGGCTACAGCGTCTGGGTCAACCGCAGCATTACGACCTCCATGGAAATTCAACCGGGAGGTTCCACGATCTGGAGTTGTGGTGTCTGTGACGGGCAATCCCTGAAGCCGCAATCTGCAGTGGTGCGTCTGCAGGGATGAAAGCCCTTGTCGAGACTTGAACTCGAGACCTCTCCCTTACCAAGGGAGTGCTCTACCGCTGAGCTACAAGGGCATGTGGAAGATGGGCCGGGTTGGATTTGAACCAACGTAGGCAGAGCCAGCGGATTTACAGTCCGCCCCCATTAACCACTCGGGCACCGACCCGAACCACACTTGAAGAACTTACCAGCCGGTGTGACGCCCACGACCGAATCGATACGATCTCCACAGCTGAAACCCGCCTGCGGCCATGCACCTGCTGCTGCTGAACGGACCCAACCTCAATTTGCTGGGCCAGCGGGAGCCAGGGATTTACGGAAGGGGAACGCTGGCATCGATCGAAGACCTACTTGGACAGGAGGCCACCGCTGAGGGGGCTCAACTGGATTGTTTTCAGAGCAACTTCGAAGGGGCTCTTGTGGAACGTATCCATCAGGCCATGGGGTTGAGCCAGGGGATCCTGATCAATGCCGGCGCGTACACGCATACCTCCGTTGCACTCAGGGATGCACTGCTGGGGGTGGCGATTCCCTTCGTGGAGTTGCATCTCACCAACACCCATGCTCGCGAAAATTTTCGTCATCGCTCTCTCTTGGCAGATCGGGCTGTCGGGGTGGTGTCTGGTTTTGGGCCTATGAGCTATTCCCTTGCTCTGCAGGGTCTACTTCACCATTTACGCCAATCCTGATGAAGCTTGGCAGTCCCCCAAAAAGCGTCTCGTCGATCCTCTGGTTAAAGGCTCCTACCAGTTGGAGTTGGGTCGAACAGGCGAATTCCTGCCCGATGGAGGTTCTGATCGACCATGCGAATTGCGAGCGCAAAGCAGCTGGATTTGCAGTTCAGATGATGTTTAGGTACCTCTGCGAGCCGGGTCTTGGTGAAGTCCTGAGTCCCTTGGCAAGAGAGGAGTTGGAGCATTTCGAACAGGTTCTATCGGTTATCAAGGCCCGAGGTCGCTACTTGGAGCCGCTTCCCTCCCCCGGCTATGGCGCCGATTTATCTAGACATATTCGCAAAGTAGAACCTCACCGAATGTTGGATTCTTTTCTAGTGGCTGGATTGATCGAAGCTCGCTCACACGAGCGAATGGCTCTTCTTGCAGAGCACAGCCCTGATGCAGAGCTCAGAAGGTTATATGGAGGCTTGTTGGCGAGCGAAGCACGTCACTTTGGACTGTACTGGGGGTTGGCTGAATCTCGCTGGAAAAGGGAATTGATCTGTCAAAGACTGGATGAGCTCTCTGAGGTCGAAGCAACTGTGTTAGAGGGCTCTTTAAGTCAACAAAATGACGTAAGGATGCATTCTGTTGGAGTTATCCGAGGCTATTAACTATTCCAGTTCTCATGCAATTTGAATTCGCACATGTAGTTGGCCCTTGAAAAGCGGGCAAGTGAATGACTTGCCCACTTGATTGCCGGATGATTAACTCGCCACAACTTATGCAGTTGGCCTCTTAAGCTTCCTCGATGCCTTTGATAAATAGATCAATTAATTCATCGGTAAATGCAGGATGCTTGGCTGTAATGAGATCACCATCGACAACACTTCCCACGGTTCCATCGTCACCGTATTGCACATCAGCACCTGCATTCTCAACGTCACAAATAATATTGTGAGCACATGTTACTTTGCGACCTTCGAGTAGTGTTTTGTCAGCGCAAAGAAGCCAAAGAGAGTGGCAGATAGTACCAATTTTTACGCCAGGCGTTGCATTGATTTTGCGTAGCAGTTCGACTGCAGGAGCATCATTGGGTTTTCCTTTTGCGGGTTGAACTGTATAACGCAAGCGATCTGTTGCATAGGCTCCAATCAGGAGGAAACCCTTGTAATCAATAGGGTTGACATCCTTGACATCCTTGGAAACAGTAATATGTTCTTCAACCCAGCCATTGTCTGGATTAGAGCCAAACTGAAGGGTGGGATTTCCCCAAAGGTTCGTTACGTATTCCAGATCAAAACCAGCGGCGGGAAATCGCTTGTTAAAAAGGCGATATTCGGTCATGTCGAAGTGATCTTCGATGAATACACCGATTTTCCCTTTGGACTCACCGTGGGCAGGGAGAAGCATGGTTAAGGCACAGAGACAAACTTAAAGCCGTGAAGGCTTTCAATATAACTATAGTCAAAGGAATATTGATTAACTATAGATTTTGATTCTTACCATAATCGTCTCGCGGCTCAGCCGACCTTTGGTAAAAGATTGTCGTGTTCTCAAGACAACCTTACGCAAAGGACTTTCGTGGCTGGAATTTTGCTTGACGTTTTTCGGTGACTAGCTATTTTTAAGATTGAATGGATTCGTTTGTTTCGGTAAATGTATTTCCATTCTCATGTTTTACCCTGATGTTCTCATGGCGCGTACCAACTATTACGAGGGTCTTGCGGCAGATTATTCCCGCCCTGGTCTTGTCAGTGAAGAGTTAAAGGCCAAGTTGATTCAGCGTTCAGCTGAAATTGGCGTCCTCCAGGAGTCAACGCTCCCATCAATCGGTCCTGATTACACCCATGAGCAGATCGAAGCTGAAAATCGTGAATTTTGGCCAACGCACTGCGAGGCACTCCGCCAAGGTCGTGGTGATCTTTTGACCAAGGAGTATCGTCCTGATCTTGTATATCACTGCCAAGACGGTCCTTATAATGGGATTACTGAACAGCAGAAGCGCGAAAAGCACTGGTGGGCTATTATTGCTCAACCAAATGTAACGATGGTATGGCCGATTGTTCAGTTTTGGGGTGAATTCACCCACTTTGAGTGGATATGTCTTGATGACAATACTCATGAGCAGATTGCCAAAGGAAGTGTCTGTTGGGTACGCCGTGGCCATCGCGGAGGTTGCTACTACAAGAGTGAGCAGCTGACATTTGTTCGTGATGTATTCGCCTCTGAAGATCTTCTTAAACTGATCAGCGTTTAATTGTCTTCCAATGAATGGATATCACTCTCGAAATTTTTTTGAGGGTGATTTCCTTTGGAAGTTTTTATTGAACATTAAAGGCGACACATACTCTTTCTTCAGTACTGCTCAGAGGAATTGTGCTATGTGGAAAGTAGCTCGGAAACATAACGGCTAAACCAGGTTCCGGCTCGATCTGAAGTTGAGACTCGTTTTCTGCTTTAGAGAAGCATAAATTTCCTTTACCACTTGCCAGAGTTGTACCTTGACCGCTAGGTACTCTCAAATATAAAACCCCGCTGTATTTAGCTTCGGGATGAATATGTCTCTTCTGAAATCCCTCCTCTTTAAGTATAACTCCCCATCCACTGAGCTTAATGGGTGTTGACCACTTACCTGTTAGTCCTTCCTGCTCTTTTCTTGGCATCTCGAGTAATATGTTTGTTAGTTTGTTCATGAGTTGACTGATTGCATTCGAGTTGTGTCTGCTTTTAAAGAGTTCGTGAGTTTGAAAACCTGAACGAGTTGGTTTACCTGCCCGATTCCAAACAAGACTTTGATCATTTTTAATTTCATTTACTATTTCCTCAAGTATTGGATCATTATTCTTGAATATATGTTTGCGTTTAACTTGGATGTCAGGATCGTATAATTTGCTCATGCTGATTTTATCTTGTTGGTCTTCAGGCAGTTCTAATACTGCAGCATGCCATCGAATAGCATCGAACGATTGCTTATTGTGCAACAGTTTGCTGACAGCTCTGTCCCAGTTTTTCTCTTCGATTGCCAAGTATACTTCTCGTATATTTGTATTGTTGAATCCTTCACGCTTACTACTTTCTCGTGAGCTTTGCGTTTGAGCAAGGCTGCTCAATCTTCTTAAGGCTTCTGGTGCATCTGGAACTATATTTAGGCATTCCTTGTATTCTTTAACGGCTTCATCAGTTC
The DNA here is from genome assembly GCA_003211535.1 of Synechococcus sp. AG-670-A05. Taxonomy (GTDB): domain Bacteria; phylum Cyanobacteriota; class Cyanobacteriia; order PCC-6307; family Cyanobiaceae; genus Parasynechococcus. The sequence goes on from QCSJ01000006.1 coordinate 34,906, forward strand.
TGCCAAGGGTCTCCAGGAATCCTGCTAAATTGTAGTGCCCAAGAAACTCATTAGGTCTTATATTAACTACTTGCCTGTATACTTTTTCTGCAAAATCATATTTTCCCGTTTCGGATAATACGATAGCGTAGTTTGTCAGTAAGCTTGGATCAGGTTTGAATTGCCCATGAATGGCTTCTTCAAGTATATTCTTGGCCTCACTCAATCGACCAGATTTGATTAAGGCTTCGCTTAATGCGCCAATAAGAGGCGGTGAAAATCTATCTTTTTTTTGTAAAATACTGAAGAGGTCGCTTGCTAGATTCCAGTATTGACTTTGTAGTGCAGTTTGTCCAATACTAAAAATAATCTGCGGTGGCAGTTGAGAGCTCTCGTTTTGGCCATAGATTTGTTGAAACAAGTCAAGAAACTTTTCAGATTTATTTGTTCCAATGAAATACCTTGCAGTTTCAATAAGAAGCTGAATATTATTCGGATCTTGCTTTAAATCCGCACTGAGTTTTTGAGGATTGGTCTTCATCATTGAGTACGGTTTGTTGATGGTTTTTCGGTATAGAAAAAAAGAGACGCCTTGCGGAAGGCGTCTCTCGATTCTACAGAAATCAGTAGATCTGGGTTATTTAGATGTGATTATTAGCCGATGATCTCAAACTCTTCGCCAAGCTCGGCATCTTTCAGTCCTTCAGAGATTTCAGGATTTAAACCTTTCAATTTGACAGAGAATGAGGCTCCACGCTGCTGTGCTGTGAACAGTAGATAGTTCCAGCCAGTGTCGTCGACAGACTTCAGATTAGTCATATCAAGTACAATTCCCTGAACACCGCTGAGTTTTTCCAACTCTTTTTTGAAGAGAGGTAGATTTTGCTTGGAGAGGTCTCCATCAAGTGCGAACTGAGCAATTCCACTATCGAAATTTATCAGATCCGTACTAAAGCCAAGTCCTGTCGGTTCGATGCGGACTCGAACCCGTAGAGACTTATCAGATTCAGGGAGGTTGACGATCATGTTCTCCTTGTCAAAATCAGTGTAATTCTTATCATCAATCCATACCTCTGAAAGCTCTACGCTACCTTTTGGAAGAAGATCAGGAGCAACATAGAGTTTATTATCAGGCCAACCCTGAGGATTAGGCTTGAAGTAAAAGTCCATCGGTTGCTTGTTTACCAACAGATTCGAATAGATTGCAGCGAGGAAGCAAAGTTCGAAAGAGTGATAGCCAGCCATCGAGTGACTGCCCTTGCCACGTTCTGAGCCGAGGGCATAAGGTTGGCCGTTGGCTAGCACATTGAAATAGATACCACCAGACTCGTAGTCGAGGAACCAGCCGTTGTAGAAGGCCGTTCCTTCACGAGCAAAATTCAGGTATTCAGGTTTGTCGTCATAGACGCCAGCCATGATGTAGTAAGCGAGGATTCCTTGCTCCTGCTGCCACCATGCTTTGCGATCGTGCCAGACACGGCGATAATTTTCTTCGCCCTCCTTAAGAGTTCTTTCCATCATGTCGTACCAGCCACCCCGCTGGGTATCACAACCTGAACCTGGAATGGCATCTGCAATTTGGTGAGCAAATGTCTTGTAGCTCTCCTTGGGCATCAAGCTGTGCATTCTTGTCAGGTTCCAGGCAACCTTGAGGTTGTGGCCAACAACACAGCGGGCTTGGTGAATTCCCCATTTCAGATCATGCGTCCAGTCATCGTAGAACTTTTCGTTCATGAAGGGGCTGTAGCCATAATCAGGGAAATGTTCGCAGATAGTATCGAACGTATCTTCGAGAAACTTTGCGTAACTTTCTTCGCCGGTTGCGAGATAGAGATTGATCAGATATGCCGGAGCATGATCACCAACAGAGTTCCAGTTCTTCTTCGCCTTATTAACTCCGAGTGAATCTGCTTTCGCGTCAAAAGTTACTGGGTCAACATGCGAATAATATCCTCCGTATGGACCATGATCTTTGTAGTAACGGTTGAGGAAAGCGATTGTGTGATCGATGTCATTCCGAATGCCATCGCCACCTGTGAGTCGCCAAGTTTGGGTGGGGCCTGCCAGTGCATAAATTTGCTCGTAGCAAGGAATAGCATTCCCGCCTTCATCTCCACCAGCGGTTGATCCCATATATTTGCGAACACTGCCGTTATCTTGAATGTCAATTTGACTATACCAATAGCAAATCCCTTCGCTCTTATTTTGGTGCCTGAAATGCCTTTGCATGTATTCTGTACCGTTGACTGCTGCTTCAAGGGCTCGTTCGTCCCCAGTCATCATGTAAGCAGTCGCGAATCCATAAATCAATCTTGAAATGGTATCAAGATTTTGGATACCATCCTGTTTTTTCCCTTCTGCACTGAGATCAGTTCTGAACTTCTTGAAGTCGATTGGTTCGCCTTCAACAACTTGGAATTGAGCTTCAAGGTAGAAATTCAGTAGTTGTTGGATTTGATGGATCCACCAGTTCTGTTCTTCAAAGCGCAGATCACCTTTGTCGCGTCCAAAAAGCAGGAGATGTTTGGCTTCGAATTTTAGTCGATCGTTTTCTGGATAGAACAGGCCATAAACGTGGATAAAACGATCTACTACAAGAATGTGATTGAGATCTGGAGCCATTTGGAATGGCTCTCCTAGGTTTCTTACTAGTTCTGCATAAGCGGCATCTGTAATTTTTACGGTGAACATCCGCCCATCAGATGTTTCCAGCTCGATTTCACCTTGGCAATCAAAAGTTTCTGGGTAAGAAACGCTTCTGATGTAGCCAGCAATTAGGTCTGAGAAGGGAAAATCTAGTTGATTCTTGGAAGCCATGATTCGGATTTGTGGAAGTTGGTTGAATTTTCTATTAAAATTAAGTGATGAGTGAAGCCCTAGCTGGATGCTCGGGAGGCGAGAACCACAATGCTTCGGCCTGTCACAACATAACTGCTGTCGTGAACAGCAATCTGTTGTTCAGGTGGGCTGATGTCGTTGGGAGAGGGCAGCGAGGTATCGATAGCTCGATACCATTGAAGCCCGTCAACTTTTGGAATGTCAAATTCAATTCCATCCCAATACATATTAAACATAACGTGAATATTGTTTGTATGATTCGTGTCTTCAGCGGTATCTCCTAGCGTCATAGCTAGGCATCGGGAATTCGAATCGTCCCAGCCAGGGTTATTGAGTTTTGTGCCATGCCATGATATATCGTACAGGCCATACTTGTTGCAGTCACCCGTGAAATAGCGCCCTTTAAAGTGATCTATATATCTCCTTCTCTTCTCCATTAGGCAAGACCAGAACCGTATCATTTCTTGGCTTTGTTTGTTTTCAATCTGCTCCCAGTTGAACCAGTTTATTTCGTTGTCGTGGCAATAAGTGTTATTGTTGCCTCCCTGACTTCTCATGAATTCATCGCCGGCAACTATCATTGGAACTCCCATCGAGAGCATGTGAATAGTCGCAAAATTCTTGACTTGTCTTTTCCTTAGGTCATTGATCCATTGGTCTTGCGTTTCTCCTTCTGCTCCACAGTTCCAGCTGACATTGTCGTCGATCCCGTCATTGTTTCCTTCGCCATTAGCCCAGTTATGTTTTTCATTGTATGCGGTTAAATCATAAAGCGTAAATCCGTCGTGAGCTGTGACGAAGTTGACGCTATTTGTGGGCTCATGATGACGACCTTCGTAGAGGTCCGCACTTCCTGTAATGCGCCCAGCTACCTCGCCAATGATGCCAGGCTCGCCCTTGATGAAGTTACGAATGCAATCGCGATATTTACCATTCCATTCTGCCCACCGTGCGCCAGGAAAAGAGCCAATCTGGTAAAGTCCTGCCGCGTCCCAGGCTTCTGCAATCACTTTGGATTGTCCAAGTAAATCATCCAATTCAATTGACCAGACAACAGGAGGATGCTCAAGCGGTTCGCCATCTTCGCCTCGACTCAGGACAGAACCTTCATCAAAGCGAAAACCGTCCACATGCATTTCTTTCACCCAGAAGCGCAGTGAATCAATAATGAGCTTTTCGCCGACTGGATGATTGCAATTAAAGGTATTACCACAGCCCGTATAGTCGTAATAAAATTCCTTGCTATTATCAGGGCCGGTCAGGTAATAGTATGAACTATTGTCAATTCCTTTGAAGCTAAACGTTGGCCCTTGGTGATTGCCTTCATCAGTATGATTATAGACAACATCCAAGATAACTTCTAGTCCAGCCTTGTGAAGAGCTTTGACCATATCTCTGAATTCATCAATGTGTTTGCTTGTGTCTTCGTTGACGCAGTACCCTTGATGAGGTGCAAAGTACCCCATGGTGCTATACCCCCAGTAATTAACTAATTTGCGCCCTTCGTGTTCCTTGGTTACGTCTGTGTGGTCAAAGCTGCAGACTGGCAGCAGCTCTACTGCTGTGATGCCAAGTGACTTGAGGTAAGGGATTTTCTCAATCAGTCCCAAGTAAGTTCCAGGATTGGCAACCCCACTTGTTGGGCTTTTTGTGAAGCCGCCTACGTGCATTTCGTAGACGATCGTTTCGGACATGGCTCGTTTAAGAGGTTGATCGCCCTCCCAGTCGTAGTTGTCGGTGTCGATGACAACACTTCTCATACTCTTATAGAGATTGTCGCCTGGCATGCAGGCTGGTCCCCTCTCCCAGAGATTTAAACAGTTGCCCTTTGAATAAGGATCAACCAGTACCTTTTCGAAGTCAAAGCGATGTCCGTTCCAGGTTTCATCCGGCCCATCTACCCTGTAGGCATAGCCCATGCCTGGCAAGACTCCTTCTACAAATGTGTGCCAGATATTGAAGCTGCGATTGTCCTCGCTGCTCAGTTCAATGACTTTGACTGGTTCTAGGTCGTCAGGTTTTGTGAAGATGAGAAGCTGAACTCTATTGGCGCTTGAGCTGTATAAAGAAAAATTTGTTCCCCCTGATTCCGGTGTGCTCCCGAATGGATGTGGCGAGCCTTTGTAGCGACGAAATGAAGTGCCCTCTGGTTCAAGCGGATTTCGCTTAAGGCTTTCTTCGTGCATGGGTGTGCTCGTTGTCATTTCAGGGACAGTCGGTGATGGCGTCGTGGGATTTTTTCTGGATCCCTTCGATGCTATTGACTGCTGTGCAGGCGAACCCGCACACGCTCCTCTTGAATAGCAGTGATCTCTGCCAGTGGACCTTGAAAAAGGAACTTTGTCTTGATTTGGCGAAGTACCTTGACAATGGCTTGTGCACTGACTAACCGAGTATTTTTGTGTGCGCCTGTTGAAGGGCTTCTAGCCGCGTGTCTGTTGTCACGTCGACGCCGAAGCGTTTCAGTCGCTCTTTCGGTTTTTGATTTGCTCCGGCAACGATTGCGAGTCGACCAAGGGATTCAGCTTCCTGCACCATGCGCTCGATAGCCAATGATGCGGTGACCCCAATTCTTGGGACATCAGAGATGTCAAGAATCAGAACTTTATAGTTGCTAATTAATCCAATACGAGCACTGATCCCTTTGGCTGCTCCAAAACTCAGTGGACCTCGTAATCGAAAGAGCATCAGTTTGTTTCCACAGGCTTCCATAAGTATTTGCTCCTCTTGGCTTAGGTCCCCGATCTGGTGGTTCCCACCCATTTGAGGGTTGTCGTGATCCATGCTCTGAAGTTGGGTCTGCGTGATGGCATCCACTGTCAGCATGTTGGCGACGAACATCCCCACCAGCACCCCCCAGATCAGGTCCCAGAAGACAGTCATCAGCATCACGGCGTACATCAGTGCTGCGGTTTTGACCGAAAGCCGGTGAGCCCTGAGCAGAAAGCCCCAGTCGATGATGTCGAGCCCAACCTTGATCAGTATCCCCGCAAGCAAGGCTGTAGGGATCTCTGCCGCTAGCGGACCCGCACCAAGAAGCACAAGCAGCAGCACCAAGGAGTGGGTCATGCCTGAGATCGGCGTCGCACCCCCCGATTTGATATTTATGACTGTGCGCATCGTGGCTCCAGCACCGGGAAGGCCTGAAAGCAGTCCTGATGCAGTGTTCGCGATTCCCTGTCCAATCAGCTCTCGGTTGGAGTCATGGTTCGTCTGGGTGATGTTGTCTGCCACCAGCGACGTCAATAATGAGTCGATTGCTCCAAGTAGGGCCAGCACTACGCCCGCCTTCAGCAGTTCCGGCAGATGCTGACCGAAATTCGGCATTGCAAACCGGAGCCCTCCGTCCGGAATGGCTCCGATGCGGTTCAGGGGTTCCAGTCCCAACGACTGCAATCGGTCGTCGTTGAACATCAACATCGACAAAGGCGTCACGATCAGCAGGGCCAAAAGCGGTGATGGCACCCACTGGCGAATCCGGATCGGCGTAAGGAACACCACCGCAAGGGTCATCACGCCAATGCTGACCGCTGCAGGATTCGGCAACGGCTGTTCGGCCAGTGTCGTCAGGCATCCGACGACTCCTCCTGTTGTGGTCACTCCCAAGAAGGGGCCGATTTGAAGGATCAGGATGATGAACCCGATTCCGGACATGAATCCCGAGACCACCGAATAGGGCACCAGGGTGATGAAACGTCCAAGGCGAAGCACTCCGAGCAGTGCTTCGAAGACGCCACCGATCGCCACAGCAGCCATGACCAACGGCAACATCTCACCGGCCGACAGGCCTGTTGTTACTCCAATGGCGGCCAGGCTGGAGACCACGCCTGCCACCGTGACGCTCATGGGCCCAGTCGGCCCGCTCACCTGGGACGGGGTCCCCCCGAACAGAGCTGCGACGAACCCTGTGACGATGGCGCCGTAGAGGCCGTAAATCGCTCCTCCTGGACCCAGGGCTGCATTTCCGAAGGCCAGAGCAAGAGGCAAAGCCACTACGGCTGCGGTCAGCCCCCCCAGAAGGTCTCCCCGCAGATTGCGCGTGTGCAAGCCGTGAATCAAAGCCATGGCTTAGTCGAGACCGCTCCATCGGCTGAGTTTGTTGATCGACTGAACCCCTTCCCTCTGTTGTCCCTCTGATAACAGCCAGGTGGGGTAGGCCCGCACCTCTGCATTACGGCACGCAGCGGCCTCCCTGGGGCGTTGCTCCGGCATCCAGCACCCCACAGAAGGAACCCGAGCTGCGGCTTGCTTGCCAAGCAGCCACGTCTGCCGCACGCAGGCGGGGCAGGACCAGGCCCCGTAAAAATATGCCCCAACCCTGCTCAGGCGCTCAGAAAGATTAAGGGCCTGTGCTGTTGATACAAGTTGTGGCTGTTTGATCAGGCCGTCCGGTGACTTGGCAAGTGCTGGTGTGGTCACAACACCAAGACCCAATTCGACTCCTAGGAATCGTGCCGCTTGGCTCCACCGCATCACCCTTCGAGATCTGACTTAAAAACGCTAGAGGTGTCATCGCGTTCGGGCTTCCCTCCACGGGGAACCCACACTGATGAAGGCTTTCTTGAGAGAATTATCAGAAGTTATCGGGGACCATGTCGGGCAGCGGCTACAAGAATTATTTCCAAGTCTTAGGGGTTGAACGCAGTGCCGATGCCGATTCGGTAAAGCGAGCTTTCCGAAAGCTCGCTCGTAAGTACCACCCAGATGTGAATCCAGGGGATGTAAGTGCCGAAGCTCGCTTCAAAGAGATCAGCGAGGCCTATGAAGTGCTCTCGGATCCCGACAAGCGCCGTCGATATGAACAATTCGGTCAGTACTGGAACCAAGCCGGACCATCAGCGGGTTCGGCTGGCGCTGGAATGGACGTGGATTTCGGCCGGTATGGAAATTTTGATGATTTCATCGGCGACCTTCTCGGACGTTTCGGCGGTCCCGTAGGAGGCGGCGGCTTCCAGAGCAGCGGATTCCCCGGTGGGGGGTTCCCAGGAACCAATGCAGCAGCCCGCGCTCCTGTGAATTTGGATGCCGAAGCATCTCTGAATATCACCTTCGCGGAAGCCTTCCGTGGCAGTGAACGAACTCTATCTGTGAATAACGAGCGGGTGTTGGTGCGCATCCCTTCTGGCGTTAAGAACGGCTCTCGCCTTCGCTTGAAGGAGAAGGGAAATCTTCAACCAGGGACGGGCCGACGCGGGGATTTATTCCTGAATCTGAGCGTCAAGGATCATCCTGTGTGGCGCCTCGAGGATGACCAACTTAGGGCGGATCTGCCCGTCAGCCTCGATGAGTTGGCGCTGGGAGCAACCGTCACTGTGATGACGCCCGATGGTGAAGCGCAAGTGACGATCCCCGCAGGTACAGCGCCGGGTAGAAGCCTTCGATTGAAGAGCAAAGGTTGGCCGGCCAAGGGTGGACGGGGTGATCTGCTGCTGACACTTGCTTTGGTGATGCCGGCTTCGTGGAGTGATGAAGAACGGAAATTGCTCGAGCAGCTGCGCAGACAGCGGTCTGAGAGTCCCCGCCATGGCTGGCTCCGATCAGCTGCTCTTTAACCACGGGCCGTACGATCACCGCCTGGACACAGATCCCCATGGAGCTCACTTACCGACCTCGTCGTTTACGTCGGACTCCGGCCCTGCGCGCCATGGTGCGGGAGCATCAGCTGTTTGCAGCTGATTTCATTTATCCGCTGTTTGTCCATGAGGGCACGAATGTTGAACCCATCGCTGCAATGCCGGGGGCAAGCCGATGGAGTCTGGCGGCCCTCACCGGTGAAGTTCAGCGCGCCTGGGACCTGGGGGTGCGATGCATCGTTCTCTTCCCCAAGGTTGCCGAAGGGCTGAAAACTGAGGATGGCGCTGAGTGCTTCAACGCTAATGGTCTGATTCCCAGAGCGATTCGTCAGATCAAGCAGGAGGTGCCGGGCATGGCGATCATGACCGACGTGGCACTCGATCCTTATTCCTGCGATGGCCACGACGGAATTGTCAGCGCAGACGGAATCGTCCTCAACGACGAGACGATCGAATTGCTCTGCAAGCAGGCAGTTGTTCAGGCTGAAGCCGGTGCCGATCTAATCGGCCCCAGCGACATGATGGACGGCAGGGTTGGGGCCATTCGTGAGGCCTTAGATGACGAAGGCTTCGAACACGTTGGCATCATCAGTTACACCGCGAAGTACTCCTCCGCCTACTACGGGCCATTCCGTGAAGCACTGGATTCGGCCCCCCGTGCTGCAGGGAGCAAACCGATTCCAACCAACAAAGACACTTATCAGATGGATCCAGCCAATGCCAGGGAAGCCATCACTGAAGCTCAACTGGATGAGCAGGAGGGTGCCGACATCATGATGGTGAAGCCAGGTCTGGCTTACCTGGACATCATTTATCGTCTCCGCGCCGAGTCTGAGCTGCCCATTGCGGCATACAACGTCAGTGGTGAGTTTTCGATGGTGAAGGCAGCTTCCGAGCGCGGTTGGATCGATGAGCGTGCGGTGGTTCTTGAAACCCTGCTCAGTTTCAAGCGGGCCGGTGCGGATCTGATCATCACGTATCACGCCTGTGATGCTGCGCAATGGCTCTGTCAGGGCTGAGCGGACCAACGTCCCAACACTTCAGAATGCACATCGTCGCTGGCTGCAGATGACAACAGTTGATCGGCTTGGTCATGTGGCGATCAAAGTACAGGACGTCTCCAGAGCGGTTGCGTTTTACGAAGGGCTCGGCATGCGCCTCGTCTGGAAATCAGAAGATTGGTGCTATCTGGAAGCGGGTGAGGGCAGGGATGGTCTGGCGTTGCTCGGGCCTGGCTACAAGGCCGCTGGCCCCCACTTCGCCTTTCATTTTCGCGATCGTCAGGAGGTTGATCGTGTGCACGATCGTCTAAAAGCTGAAGGCGTGCATGTCGGTGCTGTACATGATCACCGTGATGGCACCGCGTCGTTTTACCTGAAGGATCCCGAAGGCAATTGGCTGGAAATGCTCTATGAACCCCCCGGTGGCATTCCCTCTAACTGCCGCTGACCTGATGCCGGGAATCGATCAGGCTGTCCAAGAAACCCTGGAGCTGCTTGAGTGGCCCAGGGTCTGCGATCACCTGTCGAGTTTCGCCTCCACAGGAATGGGGCGTGATGCGGCTAGGAGTCTGGTCTTGCCCGAGACCCTAGAGGGTAGTCGGCAGCGGCTCAAGGAGACTGTCGAGATAGCGGTGCTCGATGACCTGATCGAAGGCGGTCTCAGCTTTCGAGGCGTGCAGGACCTCACACCAGTGCTTTTGCGCTGCAGCAAAGGGGGTGTGGCCTCGGGCGAGGAGCTCCTGGCTGTGGCCGAGACCCTTGCCGCTGCCCGGCGCCTGCGCCGTCAGATCGATGAGCATGAGCTCCGGCCGGCCTGTTCGGCGCTGATCGACACGATGGTGACGTTGCCGGAGTTGGAACAGCGGCTCAAGTTCTCACTCGAGGAGGGCGGGCGCATCGCCGATCGGGCCAGTGCACCCTTGGCTAGTTTGCGAAAGCAATTGCAGGGCCTGCGCCAGGAACGCCGGGACAAGTTGCAGGACCTGTTGCGTCGCCTGGCAACCTTTCTGCAGGACAGCGTGATAGCCCAACGCCATGGCCGCCCCGTGCTGGCAGTGAAAGCCGGTGCTTTGGCACAGGTTCCGGGACAGGTTCACGACAGCTCAGCCTCGGGAAGCACGGTGTTTGTCGAACCCCGCTCCGTGCTCACGATCGGTAATCGACTGACAGACCTGGAAGCTCGAATCCGGGAGGAGGAACGCCGGGTGCTGAGCGCGCTCAGCGCGGCTGTAGCAGACGAATACCCAGTGCTTAAGCAACTGGTGTCGATCCTGTTGCAGCTGGATCTGGCCCTGGCCAGAGGCCGTTACGGCCGCTTCCTCGGCGGCACCGCTCCGCGCATGGAGGCTTCTGCCGAGGCACCGTTCCGCTTCCAAACTCTGCGGCATCCGCTGTTGGTCTGGCAGCACAAGCGTTCCGGTGGGCCGGCGGTGGTGCCGATCTCGATGGAGGTTTCTGCGGACCTGCGGGTGGTGGCGATCACGGGGCCCAACACCGGCGGAAAGACGGTGACCCTCAAAAGCATCGGTCTTGCGGCGTTGATGGCCAGGGCGGGATTGCTGCTCCCCTGTGCAGGGATGCCGACTCTGCCCTGGTGCGGCCAGGTCCTGGCCGACATCGGCGATGAACAGTCGTTGCAACAGAGCCTGTCCACCTTCAGCGGTCATATCAAACGAATCGGCAGGATTCTGGAGGCGTTGCAGTACGGCCCCGCGCCAGCGTTGGTGCTGCTAGATGAGGTGGGGGCCGGTACTGACCCCAGTGAAGGCACAGCTCTGGCGACGTCCCTGCTCAAGGCCCTCGCCGACCGCGCCCGACTCACCATCGCCACCACGCATTTCGGCGAACTCAAGGCCCTGAAATACAACGATGCTCGGTTTGAGAATGCCTCGGTGGCCTTCAATGCCGAGACCCTCTCCCCCACCTATGAGCTGCTCTGGGGCATCCCTGGTCGCAGCAATGCCCTGGCGATTGCCAGTCGGCTCGGGCTGGACGGCCAGGTGCTGGAGGAGGCGCGTCAGTTGCTGGCGCCTGCTGCTGATGGAGAGGTCAACAGTGTGATCCGCGGTCTAGAGGAACAGCGGCAGCGGCAGCAGGCAGCGGCGGAGGACGCTGCAGCGCTACTGGCCCGCACCGAGCTTCTCCACGACGAACTGCTCCTGCGATGGCAGAAGCAGAAACAGCAATCGGCCGAACGTCAGGAGCAGGGGCGCCAACGGCTGGAACGCTCGATCCGCGACGGCCAGAAGGAGGTGAGATCTCTGATCCGGCGGCTGCGGGATGACCGCGCTGATGGTGAAACAGCACGGCGGGCCGGACAGCGCCTGCGCCGGCTAGAGGACAGTCATCGCCCAGAACCTGACCGGCGTCAGCCCTTGCCAGGATGGAAACCCGAACCAGGTGAGCAGATCCGGGTCCTGGCCCTTGGCAAAGCGGCGGAGGTGCTGGCGATATCTGACGATGGCACCCAGCTCACCGTGCGCTGCGGCGTGATGCGCAGCACTGTGGAGCTGTCTGGTGTGGAAAGTCTGGATGGCCGCAAGCCGGAGTCGCAAGCCAAGCCGGTGGTGAAGGTTAACGCTCGGATCAATCCCGGCTCAGGGGCTCAGGTGCGCACCAGCCGAAACACGCTCGATGTGCGTGGCATGCGTGTGCATGAAGCGGAGGCTGCTGTGGAGGAACAGCTTCGGGGGGCCAATGGGCCTGTGTGGGTGGTCCACGGGATCGGAACCGGCAAGCTCAAGCTTGGGCTGCGGGCCTGGCTGAAGACGGTGCCCTATGTCGATCGTGTTACCGACGCAGAGCAGGGCGATGGCGGCAGCGGATGCAGTGTGGTGTGGATACGTTGAGGTGGCGCCCGTCTCTTGGCTGTGATGAACAAATGGCTCCTGGTCGTTCAGTTCTTGCTCGTCGATGCTGTTGGTCTGCCTCCCCTCGCCCATAACGAGTGTTAAACCAATTAGACGGTTTCCGGCCAGGAGGTCTGTGAGGAGGAGGACGACTCCAATGGGGCCTGCAATCTGTTGGGCAATGTTTAGTTCAGCGCGGGCAGCTTTGGACCGTCAGCGACGCGATCCTGTTGAGCAATCGCTTCTCCATCGGCATCGAAAAGTCGCCAGCCACTGGGTTCAGGATTAAGGTGCAGCACATCGTCGAGCTTGACGTATAAGTCTGGGTCGGTGCGCACCTGCACGCGATGGTCTACATCGTGCAGGCGGCAGGTGATCAGTTGCTCGTTTCCCAGCACTTCGCAATGAATCACCGAGGCCGGTAGGTTGCGATTGGTTGCCGGTGCCACACGCCAGCATTCCGGCCGCAGTCCCGCCGTCAGGGTCTGCCCTTCCAGCGCGGGCAAGGCCGCCGCCAGAGGGCCCTCCACCGACAGCCGTTTCTGGCCAAGAAGCAAGGTGGCGCCTGGGCCGATTACCACGGGAAGCATCGTCATCGGTGGACTGCCGATGAACTGAGCCACAAACAGATTGGACGGCCACCGGTAGAGCTCTATCGGGGTTCCGAGCTGCTGTAGGCGACCCTGGTTGAGCACGGCGATGCGATGACCCATGGTCATGGCCTCCACCTGGTCATGGGTGACGTAGACCGTTGTGGTGCCCAGTTCCCGCTGCAGGTCAACGATGCGGCTGCGGGTTTTATTGCGCAGCTTGGCGTCCAGGTTGCTGAGCGGTTCGTCCATCAGAAACACCGCCGGCTTCCTCGCCATCGCTCGCCCCAGGGCAACCCGTTGCTTCTGCCCGCCTGAGAGCTCCTTGGGCAGACGGTCCAGGAGTGGTTCCAGCTCCAGGGCCTCGGCGACGGACTGAACACGCTGCTCAATCAAGTGTTCGCGCGGAGACCGCACCCTCAGAAAGGCGGGAAGTCCGCGGCTCAACTGACTGAGCTGATCCTGCAACTGCTGCGGAAGGCTGCGATGGCGGCTGCGCCGCAGGCCGAAACTGAGGTTGTCGCGCACGCTCAGATGGGGATACAGCGCGTAGCTCTGGAAAACCATAGCCACGTCGCGACGTCCGGGCCTCACCCGGCTCACGGGCCGTTCGCCGATGACAATTTCGCCCGCCGTGGGGCTCTCCAAGCCAGCAAGCAGCCGCAACAAGGTGCTCTTGCCGCATCCCGAGGGGCCCACCAGCACCAGGAACTCCCCGTCCTCGATGCTGAGGTCCAGGTCGCGGATCACCTGTACGGAGGGCGAACCACGACGGCCGGGGTAGGTCTTGCTGAGAGCTTCGAAACGGACGCCGGTCAACGGCTGTTAAGCAGCGGCTGAATCTTAGGGTTGGGAGCTGGATCCATCTCGCGGCACCGTGCAGTTCATCGATCAGGCACGGATCACGGTGCGCGGGGGGCGCGGTGGAGATGGCATCGCCGCGTTTCGACGCGAGAAATACGTCCCGGCCGGGGGACCCTCCGGAGGAGATGGCGGCCATGGCGGACCGGTGGTACTGGAGGCGGACAGCAACCTTCAGACCCTGCTCGATTTCAAATACAAGCGATTGTTCGCTGCGGATGATGGCCGGCGCGGTGGTCCGAACAAGTGCACGGGAGCCACGGGGCGTGATCTGGTGATCAAGGTGCCGTGCGGGACCGAGGTGCGCCATCTCTCCTCAAGCATCCTGCTGGGGGATCTGACGGCTCCTGGTCAACGGTTGACCGTAGCGTTCGGCGGCCGAGGCGGCCTGGGAAATGCTCACTACCTCAGCAATCGCAACCGTGCACCTGAGAAATTCACCGAGGGCCGGGATGGGGAGGAATGGCCACTCCAGCTGGAACTGAAGCTCCTGGCGGAGGTGGGCATCATCGGCTTGCCCAATGCAGGGAAGAGCACCCTGATCGCTGTGCTGTCAGCAGCTCGCCCCAAGATCGCCGACTACCCCTTCACAACGCTCGTGCCCAATCTCGGCGTCGTACGACGACCGAGTGGTGATGGCACGGTTTTCGCCGATATTCCGGGACTCATTGCCGGTGCAGCTCAGGGTGCCGGACTGGGGCACGATTTTCTTCGTCACATCGAGCGCACCAGGCTATTGATTCACGTAGTCGATGCAGGTGCCGATGATCCCGTCGAAGATCTTCGGGTGGTGGAGAAGGAATTGGAGGCCTATGGCCATGGCCTCGTGGACCGTCCTCGTCTGTTGGTGCTGAACAAGCGGGAACTGTTACTGGATGAGCAACTGCCGGAACTCAGGCGTGAGCTGGAAGAAGCCAGTGGCCGCTCTCCTATTTGCATTTCAGCAGCGATGGGCGCCAATCTTGATCAACTTCTGTGCATGGTCTGGAGCGAACTCGGAATCCCCTAGAGCCCCATCGATCGTGATCCGTGTCGGCCACCACATCGGTGGTTGTGAATGGGCTCAGACACCGCCATAACGGAATAGTGATCCACGAATCCGTGATGACCTTCTACACCTGCCTTGATGACAAGGGATCTGTGATTGCCCGCTGTCAAACAGAAGAGGAAATTGCCGTACTCCGACGCATGGGTAGACCCATCGCCAAGGTGCATGCCATGAAGCAAGAGGAAGCTGTCGTCTGCAGCCTCACCGGGAGCCCGTCAGATTACAACGACGAGTACTAATTATTTTTTTAGGGAGCTGAGTCAGGACAGCTCCCTTTCTTACAAAAATTCAGTCGTCGTAGACGCGGCACTCGTCCGCTTCTGGGTTGGCATCGCAATACAGCTCCAGAGGGGTGGGGTCGTGCTTGTCGTCAGGATTGTGCTCCTTGTACTCCTCGAGCGAGTGGAGCTCACCCTCGAGGTGGCGGACCTTGGCTTCGTCGCCGGCTGCCTTGGCTGCTTCGATGTCGGTCTTGTCCTTCTGAATGTGCTCGTCGATCGATTTCATGGGGACACTTTTCGTCAGAATCCACCTTACGGCCGATGGTCAGTTCTTGCTCCTGCGATGCCCTTTTCAACCGTTCGCTGACATCAGGCTTGAAGCTCGCTGAGTTCTAGCCATCGCTCTTCCGCAGCCTCAATCGTGACAATCAGCTCTGCCAGTTCCACGCTTAGATCGGATAGATCAGTGCCATTGGTGGCGAGCTTTTTCTCAAGCGCCGCTTTGCGTTGCTCCAGTTGGGGCAGTTGCTGGTCAAGTTGCTGCAGTTCCTTGGTTTCATTGAAACTGCGACGCCTCGGCCCCGCTGGCGTTGTCTTGGACTGACGAGTATCTGCCTTCTTGGCCGGTGCTGAGGTCGAGGTACGTTGCCGTTCCTGCTGACGCTGCTGCTCGAGAAAGCCGCTGTAGTTGCCTTCGAAGCGTTGCAGACTCGCCTGTTCAAAGCAGAACAGGCGGTCAACGGTGCGATCCAGAAAATAACGGTCGTGGGACACAACAATCACGCAGCCCCGGAAGTCCTCTAGGAAATCCTCCAGAACGCTCAAGGTGCGGACGTCGAGATCGTTTGTGGGTTCATCCAGCAGCAGCACATTCGGGGCCTGGATCAGCATCCGGCAGAGGGTCAGACGTCGACGCTCCCCTCCAGACAGCTTGGCCAGGGGACTGTGCTGCTGGGCAGGGGGGAACAGAAACCGTTCCAGCAATTGGGATGCGGTGATCTGCTCGCCGCCGGCTTCGATGCGGCTGGCGGCTTCCTCAACGAATTCGATCACCTTGCGTTGGAGGCCTTTCCCTTCGATGAAGGCTTCGGTGTGCTGGTCGAGGTAGCCGATGTGGACGGTCTCCCCCAGGCGCAGCGTTCCGGAGGTGGTCTGGCGCCGACCGGCAATCAGATCCAGCAGGGTGGATTTGCCGCAGCCGTTGGGCCCAATGATGCCGATGCGATCTTCCGGGCTGAAGCTATAGCTGAAGTCGCGCAGCAGTGATCGTCCTTCGGGCTTGCCATCGACAGTCACCCCAACGGATTCTGCCTCGATCACAAGCTTGCCGATTCGGCGGCTGACGCTCTCCATCTCAAGGGTTTTGCGCTCCTGCTGGAGTGGTGCTTCTCGCATGGCCTCGATCCGCTGCAAGCGGGCTTTCTGCTTGGTGCTGCGGGCTTTGGGACCCTGCCGGAGCCAGGCCAGCTCCCGGCGCAGAACGCCTCGGAACTTGGCGGCTGAAGACGCCTCCGAGGCCTCCTCCTCTGCCTTGTGCTGAAGAAACGTGCTGTAGTTGCCCTGGTAGGTGCGGGCCCGACCACGGTCCACTTCCACCATGCGGTTGGTGACCCGATCGAGCACGTAGCGGTCGTGGGTCACCAGCACCAGAGCCCCTGGGTAGCGGTCCAACCAGCTCTGCAGCCACTCCACGGCGGCCGCATCCAAATGGTTGGTGGGCTCATCCAGCAGCAGCACATCCGGGCAGGCCACCAGGGCTGAAGCCAGGCCAACCCGCTTCCGATAGCCCCCTGACAGATCCGCTACCGGGCGCTGGAGATCACTGATGCCCAGCTTTTGCAGCACTTCGCGACATTGCTGCTCCAGGCTCCAGGCCTCCTCATCGTCCATGCGCTGGCTCAGCTGGCCTAGTTCAGACAGCAGGGTTTCGTCCTCAGGAGCCGCCGCCACTGCATCGCTGAGGGCGCTGAAGCGCAGCAGCAGGTCTCGTTTGGCACCGCAGCCCTCCAGCACCTGCTCCAGCACGGTCAGCCCGGGGGTGACATGGCTCTCCTGACCCACCAGCTCTACCCGCAGCCTGGGGGAACAACGTCGTTCTCCGGCCCCCAGTGGTTCGCTGCCCGTCAGCACCTTCAGCAGGGTGGACTTGCCAGCGCCGTTCGGGCCGATCAGTCCAAGCCGTTCCCCCTCACCGATATGCAGTTCAAGATCGGCAAACAGGGTGCGGACGCCGAAGTCCTTGGCGGCACCCACAAGGCTGATCAGACTCACGAGGTGCGCGCGGGCAGTTGACCGTCCAGATAAGCAAACACGCTCTTGTCCCCCACATCAGCAGCAGCGTCCATCCCGAACTTGCGCAGGGCTAGAACCACCAGCAGGGTTGCTGCCACCGCCATCAGCGTTAGGCAGACCTTTGAGGTGGTCAGGCCGGCCAATTGCCCCAGCAGAGCCAGTGGCAGCAGCAGGGTGAGTCCGATTGCCTCCGGGCGCTGAAAGCAGAAGAACTCCTTGAAGCCGATGCCCGCTAGGGCGGCGAAAAGGGGCCCGATCGCCAGGATCCAGAGCCGTTGATCAGCCAGGGTGATCAGGGCACGGGTTGGCCCTGAGCTGATCAGGAGGGTGGCCCAACCAAGGCAGCCCATCAGCCAGAACAGCTGAAGCGCCCGGTGCAGGGGGCGGAGGTAGATGTGAATCCACAGCAGAGCAAGCCCGAGCCCGCTGCCCATGGGCAGGATCCAGAGCCAGGCCCAATGGGCACCAAGCAGCCAGCAATGCAGAATCCCCGCCAGCAGAGTCAGACCTGTGGTTAGTAGCGCCAGGCGGTAGCGCTGCACCTCGCGGCGGTCGTTTTCGGTGATCGAATAGGGGCCGTAGACCCCCTCAAATTGCGAATCAGCCGTAGTCATGGCCTGGGAGTGCCAGCATGCACCAGTGTGCTCAGGTCCGGACCGGCCGGAACAATTCCCCCGGGATTGAGGGGGAACAAAGCTCCAAAGTAATCGGAGCGCCAGGCGTTGGCATCACAGGTGTCGTTCACTCCAGGCAGCGTGTGGAAGCGTTGCCGCCAGCTCCAGAGATGGGGGAACTGCCAGAGGGGCCGGCGGCTGCAGCCGAACAGGGGGGCGTAGACAAGTTCCCAGCGGATCAGGGTTGGGAACAGGCGGATATCCGCCAGCGTGAGATGGTTGCCGCAGAGCCAGGACCGTCCGTCCGCAAGGGCCTGTTCGACCTGTTCAAGCGTCTTGAACAGCTCTGTTTCGGCATGGTCGTAGGCCGCCTGTGTTCGGGCGAATCCACAGCGATAGACTCCGTCATTGACGGTAGGCTGCAGAATTGACTGCCAACGTTCGATGACCTCGAATTGATGCGCTGGTGCCAGATCCGGTGCCGCATCCGGTGCCGGCCAATGGTTGAGCAACTCCACCAATCGTGCACTGTCGTTGCCGAGAATTCGAGGCCCGCTGGGATCCACCAGCACCGGCACGGTGGCCCGGTACGAGGGAGGCGCACCGCACCGCCTGTAAAGCTCCATCAAGGTGTGGCAACCTTGCCAGGGAGGATCCAATTGCCAGCGGCCGGCGCGGTGGTCGGCGCTGGCGACTAGCAGCTTGAGGCTGCCGCCGAGTTGTCGCAGCTGATGCACCAGCCAGGTGCGGTGAGCCCAGGGACAGCTTCTCCCGAGGATCAGCAGGGGCCGTTGGTGCTCCGGAAGAGTTGCTTCGACGAAAGGGGGAAGGGTGGTGCTGAGGTGATCGCTGCTGGGTCGCCGGTAATTTCCTTCCTCATCAGCCGGTCCCAGACCTCCCATCAATTGCTGCCATTGCCATCGCCAGCCCTCTCGTGCGGCGATGACAAGAGCCGGAGGGATTGGCATGGCTCAGATGCTGTTGGCAACAGTCTTGCGGTTTCCCATGCTTCAGTCATGTTGATGTCGAAGCGTCGTGATGACCCGCTGCGATGTGCTGGTGGTGGGTGGCACCCATGGCAATGAAAACAATGGGGCCTGGCTGGTCGACCAGTTGCGTGACCAGCCCGATCTGCTGGAAACCGCTGGCCTTTCTCTGGCCCTTGAAATAGGTAATCCCGAAGCTCGTGCCGTTAACCGTCGCTACGTCGACCGCGATCTCAATCGCTGCTTCACTCCCGATCTGCTTAATCAGGAGGGGCAGGAGCTGGAACCGCAGCGTGCTCGGAAGCTCCTCGCATTGCACGGCCCCACCAGCGCGAACTCTTGCCGGGTGGCCCTGGATCTGCACAGCACCACAGCGGCCATGGGCTGCTGCCTGGTCGTGTATGGCCGGCGGCCCGCCGATCTGGCCCTGGCGGCACGGGTGCAAGGGTCTCTTGGACTACCGATTTATCTGCATGAGGCCGATGCGGCCCAGACTGGATTTCTGGTGGAGCAATGGCCCTGCGGATTGGTGATCGAAGTGGGGCCTGTGCCCCAGGGAGTCCTGGATGCGCGGGTGGTGCGCCAGACCAGGATCGCCCTCGAGACCTGTCTGCAGCAGTTGGCCGCGGCAAGAGAAGGTCGTGGCCAGGACCCCCACAGCCTGGTGGTGCATCGACACCTCGGCAGTGTGGATTTGCCGCGTGATCCAAGAGATCGTGTCGCTGCACTGGTGCATCATCAGCTTCAGCGAAAGGATTGGCAGCCATTAGTGGATGGAGCTGTTGTCTTCGAATGTCCGAGCGGAGAAGCGGTGCTCCTCCAGCAGGGTCAAGGCGAGGCCTGGCCGGTCTTCATCAACGAGGCGGCCTACGCCGAGAAGAGAATCGCCTTTTCATTGACCCGACGCGAGGTCTGGTCGATCGACCCCAGCTGGGGCGAGGCGCTTGAGCAGCTGATGACCTGAGCTCTAGAGCAGCGACCCGTTGTAGAGGAACTTCAAGGATCTCATTGCCGTCGATGGAGACCAGCTTCGATTTCGACGATTTGAGTAGGAGGACTTTGTTGTTCCCAGCCCGGTGCCCCTCCTTTGAACAGAAACCGATAATGAACAGCAAGTAATGAACAGCAACCGATAACAGTAGGCATCGGTTACTGGCAGGCAGACCTTCATTTAGCTTTTCGGCTCGCATCCAGGCGAAGTTGGCCGCTTTGGTTGTGGTCCGGGTATGGGTGTCACTCCACTTTGATCAGCTCTGGAGGGATTTAGCCACAGGCCCAGACACCTTTGCCTTCTTTACTGCAGATCAGATCGCTGGACTGACCATCGGCCCAGTACAGCCGCAGTCGATCGTCGTTAGTCCCAAGACGCAGGGTGAGGGACTGAAGCGGGCCAGCAGGGACGTTCTTATCGAGCTCCTCATTCGCGGGAGTTGTTGAGCTGAGTTTCTGCTCCAGTTGATTCACCCGCAGTTCCAGGCGCTCTAGGGACGCTTGGTTGGTTTGATCGCTGCTGGAAGACGACGGCCCTGAGCCGCAGCTGCTGATGGACAGGACAGCCAATGCCATGAATGGCAGGACGAAGTGACAGCGTTTCATCCGACGCAGAGACGTTTGCTTTGCTTCAGCGTCTCAGCTGATGCTGGTCGAGACCAGCCGCTCACTCCAATAAATTGTTGCTCCTTGGGCCTCCAGTTCGTTGCGCCTGTGGCGGGCCCACGCGAGAGGAACGGTTTCCTCGAGACGACGTCCAGCGAGGAGCCAACGGATCAAGACCAAAACGGGCTCCGAACAACACGCAAATCTTAAATCTTTGTGAGCT
>QCSJ01000007.1 GCA_003211535.1 Synechococcus sp. AG-670-A05
AAGGAGGAAAGGTAATAGTTCCTCCATTTACATGGAGTTCAGACATTTCATCAGTGTATTGGATGGGATTCGAGCTTGAATTTATAGATATTAAAATGGAAACTTTAGCGATAGATGGTGATCTCTTGAAATCAAAGATTAAATCTGATAAAAACATCAGGGCAGTATTCCTTACTCATGCACAAGGTATTAATGGATTAACAAAAGAAATTTATGAATGCTGCAAAGAACACAATGTAATTTTGATCGAGGATGTGTGCGAGTCCCATGGTGTTCAAGTTGATCAATTAACTAAAGCAGGTGCAAAAGGAGATTTATCATGCTTCTCTTATTACTATGCCCACCATATGAGTACGATTGAGGGTGGAATGATTTGCACCAATGACGAGAAAATTTATGAATATATAAGAATGCTCAGGGGACATGGAATGTTGAGAGAAGCACGGGGTGCGCAGATTAAATTGCAGTATGAACAGCAATATCCAGATCTTAATCCGATGTTTATATTCACAACACCTGGCTTTAATGTAAGAAACAACGAAATAGGTGCGATTATAGGATTATCGCAATTAAAAAGATTAGATCAGATGATTGTAAGACGCAATGAAAACTTCCAATATTTTTTGCGGAGACTGCCTAATTGGGCATTCAAAGATTTCAACCTTGAAGGCCAGAGTAATTATGCATTAAACGTAATACTTAAGGAGCCTAACGCAGACCTAATGATTAAACTGGAGAAAGCATTAGAAATGAATGAAATAGAATATAGACGAGGAAGTGCAGGTGGTGGCAATCAATTAAGACAACCTTACATACGGAATATGGAAAAATTTAAATACATAGATTGCAAGAAGTTTGCTCCTATCACTGATCACATTCATTTTTATGGGCTTTATCTTGGAAACTATCCCGATCTTCAGATAAGCGATATCGATGAAATTTTACAGGTGATTAATAGCATCTAATATGGGTCATAAATTGAACGTTATTATCCTTGCTGGTGGACAAGGATCAAGACTTAAAGGCATCCTCGGAAAAACGCCAAAAATTATGGCAAAAATTATGGATAAACCTTTTATTGAATATTTAGTAGAATGGTTAAAATCAAAATTACAGGAGATACCAATAGATATATATCTTGCGACAGGAATAGGTCATGACATTATCAATGAATACGTCAAAAAAAATGATACAAATTTAATACTTATCCAAGAATATGAACAATTAGGTACTTTAGGAGCAGCAGCCAATTGTGTAATGCATACAGCCAAAGAAAATTCATTATATTTAGTTTTAAATGGTGACACACTTTTTGACGCAGACTTAAATATTGCCTTCAAAGTATTTTTAAAAACTCAAGAGTCACCGCTTGTAGTGGTCAAAAAAGAGCATAATAATCAACGCTTTGGTGGTTATATTATCAAAGATAATATTTTGATAAAAGATTTAGTCAAAACAGACTATATCTCAATGGGTGCGGTTTTTACTAGAGGCATTGACTTAGTTAGAGCAGATAAAAATGCTTCAATGCAGGAATCAATACGAATGATGGATACTCATTTCATACAGCAATTGTGCTGCAAAGCATTTATATTAGACGATTCAACAAGATTTATAGATATTGGAGTACCCGAAAGCTATAATATTGCTCAATTATATATTCCAAAAGAGTTTTAGATGAGAGTAGCAGTAATTGGATCGCGTGGTTTGGTTGGAGATGCATTATGTCGCAACCTTCAAGAAGACATTATTGAAATAAATAGAGACAACTGTAATATACTTGATACCAAACATTTGAGAGACTTCCTGTACCGGGAAAAGATAGATGTCGCAATAAATTGTGCTGCTTGTGTTGGGGGTATTCATTTAAATAGAAAAAGACCATACACAATGTTTAGATTAAATTTAGAACTTAACCAAAGTGTACTTAACGCATGTATTAGATCAGATACTAACAAATTAGTGCAATTTTGTAGTAATTGTGCTTATCCACGAGAAGCCATTCAACCATACAAAGAAATTGATTTATTTAATGGACAGTCTGCTAATACAAATCAAGGTTATGCTGCGGCAAAAATAGCTGGATTGCAGGCTGGTATAGCGGCTCATAGCGAATATGGTATTGATGTATATCATCCTATACCATGTTCATTATTTGGATATAGGGATAATTATAATATAAATAACTCACATTTCGTGGCAGCCGCGATAAGGAAAATCCATGAAGCTGTTAAATACCGAGAATCAAGTATTTTGTTTTGGGGAACAGGTAAACCATGCAGGGAAATATTATTTGCCGATGAGCTAGCTAATGCTATAAAAAAAATATTAGAGGCCAATTTAGCGAATGAACCTGTAAATATAGCTACAGGAATTGATACTCCTATTATTAAAATAATTGAGATAATAAGTACAATCGCTGGTTACAAGGGGGAGATTAGGTGGGACAAGAGTAAGCCAGATGGTGCACTCCATAAATTACTAAACAATACTAAAATGAAAGAACTAAACTGGGAGCCTCAAAAAAACCTTGAAGAGAGCCTTAGGAAAACATTCGTACATTATCAAAAGGGGATGGATATTAGATTATAAAGACCATTATTAATAGCTCGAATATCGTAGTTACTACAATCTTGTTGATAAAGAAACTTACATATGATTTTTAGAACCCACAGTTTAAAATTAAAACAATATTCTATTTTAGAGGTTAGAGACTAGGCTTAAATCACCCATCCGTACTTACCGTCATACTACTTAAAAGATTTTGCATAAAAAATCATTATACCTCAATCAATATGAGAACTATCTAGAGCATATGCATAATGTGCAATAAAATATGGCTAACATTAACTGTCGCATCAGGAACCAAGCTTGAAAATGAAATGCTTTCTGGATAGAGACGGAATTTTTAATTACGATGATGGGTATGTAGGAACAATAGAAAGATTTCGATGGTATGAAAATATATTTATAATTCTCAGTATTCTTAAAAGCAAGGGTTGTAGTTCATTTATTGTAATTACAAATCAATCCGGAATAGGCAGAGGCTACTACTCGGAGGATTCTTTTGTCAAATTATCAAAGTGGATGTGCGATGTAGTAGAACAAAAGGTAGGCATAAAACTTAAAATAGTTTACTGTCCTCACAAACCAGAAGATAACTGCAAGTGCAGAAAACCAAAGACTGGAATGTTTGAACACTTTATTATTGATCAGACTGACATAATGATCGGAGACAAGAGTACAGATATGCTAGCCGCAAAAAAAGCCGGCATTAAGAATCGTTGGTTAATATCTACGGTAGAAACTAAATATTATTCTGAAAAGTTTGCAAGCCACGATGAATTAATACAAATGCTTGAGCTGTGGTAAAATTATGGTGAGCTTATTCATGAATGGACAAAAAATCATTATTTGCGTTTGAAAAGAAAGTAGCTGATACTTTCAACTCGGCAAAAATTAAAGCGCCAGTCCATCTACATGGAAACAACGAAGATCAACTTATTGAAGTATTTAAAAAAATTAAAGCTGTAGATTGGGTTTTCTCATCATGGCGTTCTCACTATCATTGCCTGTTAAAAGGTGTGCCAGAAGACATACTAATGAATGATATTAAAAATGGCAAAAGTATTACTTTAATGTATCCAGACTATAGAGTCTATACAAGCGCGATTGTGGGTGGAATTGTACCAATTGCACTTGGAACAGCGATGGCAATAAAGAATGACAGCAAAAATGAGTCCGTATATCTTTTCATGGGTGAAATGACTAGTGAGACCGGTGCGGCCTATGAAGCCCATAAATACGCTGTAAATCATGACTTGCCAATTACATTTATAATTGAAGACAACAAAAAATCAGTTTGTACAGATACCTATTCAACATGGAAAGTCGATGAGTTGTCGTTGAAAGGAAAACCTAAGGTGATATACTACGACTATCAACTTCCATGGCCGCATGCAGGCGCTGGAGTAAGAGTTCAATTCTGAAATATTATCATGTCTTATTTTGATGAACTTAAAACTGCAATGCAGTATCTTGGAGAGCAGACTGATACTATTTTTATAGGTCAAGCTGTATCAGTACCTGGTACAGCAATGTTCAATACGCTTAAAGAAGTAAATCCTAACAAGAGGATTGAACTGCCTGTATTTGAAGATACACAAATGGGAATAGCATTGGGAATGGCACTAACAGGCAAAAAAGTGATTTCTGTCTACCCAAGATGGAATTTTCTTTTGTGTGCTACCAACCAATTAGT
Source organism: Synechococcus sp. AG-670-A05 (assembly GCA_003211535.1). Taxonomy (GTDB): domain Bacteria; phylum Cyanobacteriota; class Cyanobacteriia; order PCC-6307; family Cyanobiaceae; genus Parasynechococcus. Next base: position 4,262 of record QCSJ01000007.1, read on the forward strand.
GAACCATGTCGACAAATTTCCAATCATGAGCGAGTATAAAGTTACACCTGGGCTTATTATAAGGACAGGTGTTGGATCAGAGCGCCCACTTTTTCCTGGGCATCAACATATTGGAAATTTTAGCGATGCATTTAGACAGATGCTTACAACTATTGAAATAATTGAACTTCAGGAGCCGGAAGATATTATTCCTTCATATCAATATGCATACAATCGATCAGATGGAAAATCCACACTTCTAGTTGAATTTGGTGACTTCTACAATGAAAAATAAAATCACTATGAATATCGATTGTCTACTTATCAACCCTGATTCTTCACTCAAAGCATATCAAGGGCTAAGTGGCAAGTTTTCCGCAATCGAGCCACCTACATGGGCACTTTTATTAGCGGAGAGTTGTAGATCAAGAGGATTTAGTGTCAGAATTCTAGACTGTTGTGCAGAACATTTAAGCCTTAAAGAATCAGTTGATCGAATCCAAAAACTGAGCCCGAGAGTCGCATTGTTTGTTGTATATGGACAAAATCCTAATGCTGGTACAACTAGCATGATAGGAGCAACTGAATTAGCGGAAGCAGTCAAGCGTAGGATCCCTACTCAACATATAGCTTTTGTTGGATCACATGTTTCAGCAATACCTAAAGATGTCATAGAGCTGTCGTATGTAGATACGATTCTGCTAAACGAAGGGGTGTATGCATTGCACAACCTTTTAAATTCTAACCTGAGCGATGAGCTAAGTTTAATTAAAGGAATCGCTTGGAAATCAGACACACAAATAATAGTCAACATGCCTGAAAGAATCGTTCCCCAAGAACGAATGGACATGGATCTGCCTGGATATGCATGGGATTTACTTCCATATGAAAAAGAGCCGCTTGATCTGTATCGATCGCATGTTTGGCACGGCAACTTTAACGAAAACATGAGGTCACCTTATGCAGCAATATACACGAGTCTTGGCTGTGTTTATGGTTGTGAATTTTGTATGATAAATATAGTCAATAGAACAGATAATGGGGAAGAAATAAGCTCTGGTGATAGTAGGATTATGAGATTTTGGAGTATTGAATGGGTTTTAGATGTTCTTCAAACTTTAAATGAATTAGGTGTCAGTACTATTAGGCTTTCAGATGAAATGTTTCTTCTAAATCACAGGTATTACGTCCCCATATGTGAAGGAATAATTGAAAGAGGATTAAAATTACACATGTGGGCTTATTCACGTGTGGATACAGTAAGAGAAGGTTTACTTGAATTAATATCAAAGGCTGGAATTAATTGGCTTGCACTTGGAATCGAGGCTGGCAGTCAGTCCGTAAGAAAAGAGATATCTAAAGGTTCTTTCAAAGATGTGAATGTCAGAGAAATCGTAGATCTTATACGGTCGTATGAAATAAATATCATTGCCAATTATATTGTTGGTTTTCCAGATGATAACTACGCGTCAATGACATCAACACTAAATTTAGCCTTAGAATTAAATACCGAAATGATAAACGTATATCCTTGTCAAGCACTCCCTGGTTCACCACTTCATGTCCGCGCTAAAAAAGAAAATTGGGATATTCCAACAAAATATGAAGAATACGCCTTTTTAGCATATGAGACAAAGCCACTCCCAACTAAGTACCTAAAGAATTCACAAGTATTAGCCTTTAGAGACTATTTTTGGAAAGTATATTTTACAAACCCGGCATATCTCGAGCTTGTAGAAAAGAAATTTGGAGAAAAACAACGATTAAATGTAGAAGAGATGTCCTCCTTTAATCTCAAACGAAAACTACTTCAGTAAGAGCTACATGTTGTAAACTTTAAGTCTTTCAAACACAAAAACATGGCAACGATTCTCGTCACAGGTGGAGCAGGCTATATCGGTTCAATATTAATCCCAAAACTGCTCATTGATGGGCATAAAGTAATCAGTGTTGACAACCTTATGTATGAACCAACAAGTTTGCTTATTCCTGCTCTACACCCTAACTGTGAAATAATTATTGGTGATGCAAGAGATCGTGAATTGATGAAACCACTAATCGAAAAATCAGACGTAATTATCCCATTGGCTTGTCTTACAGGTGCGCCATTATGCAACAAAGATAAAAGTGCTGCCATCGGTGTAAATCGTGATGCTGTAGTTATGTGCTCCGAACTAAGCACATCTAATCAACTCATCATTTATCCCTGTACTAACAGTGGTTATGGAGTCGGTCAAGATGGAATCTATTGTGATGAAACAACCCCACTTAATCCTATTTCTTTATATGGCAGAGTAAAGGTAGAAGCAGAAAAAGCTTTATTAGACAAAGGTAATGCTATCACATTCAGATTGGCCACAGTATTTGGGGTAAGCCCCCGACCTCGATTAGACCTTTTAGTAAATGATTTTACATATAGGGCATTTTTTGATAGAGCAGTAATTTTATTTGAAGCCGATTTCAAGCGTAACTATCTTCATATTGACGACGCAGCAGATGGTTTCCGCTTTGCTATTCAACGCCCTGAGTTAGCCGGTAATTGCTTTAATTTGGGTTACAGTGAGGCTAATCTCTCTAAACGTGAATTATGTATCTTGATCCAAAAACAACTACCAAGATTTGTATATTTAATTTCAGAAATAGGTGAAGATATTGACAAGAGAAATTATATTATCAGCAATAATAAAATTGAAGGGGAGGGATTCAAGGCCAAAAGAAGCGTGGATTTAGGGATAAAAGAACTTATTAAAGCATTGCCACTCCTCAAAAGAAATCAATTTGCCAACATCTAACCTACAGATCAGTTTAAATCTTTCAACCTTTTAGTATAATAAATTTTATATGATATCAGCATTTAATTACTTGTTTTATTCCAAGCAAATTTTTTAAACCTATTTGCACCTAAAGCATCAATCAGCCTTGTCAAGCCTGAGAGATGAGAAATCGGCGGCACCCGATTTAGCAGCTAAAACCTTCTCAATACCCTCGAGATCTTTATCAGTAATTTTAGTCTGCATGGGGCAATGCTTTGGTCCACACATTGAGCAGAATTCTGCTTGCTTATAAATATCAGCAGGAAGAGTTTCATCATGATATTCCTTGGCCCTCTCCGGGTCTAACGATAATTCAAACTGCTTGTTCCAATCAAAGTTATAACGGGCACGGCTGAGTTCATCATCACGATCCCGGGCACCGGGGCGGTGACGTGCAATGTCTGCGGCATGGGCGGCAATTTTATATGCAATCAATCCTTCTCGCACATCCTCTGAATTCGGAAGCCCAAGGTGCTCCTTCGGAGTGACGTAACAGAGCATTGCTGTGCCATGCCACCCGGCCATCGCAGCACCGATCGCCGAAGTGATGTGGTCGTAACCGGGAGCTATATCAGTAACTAGAGGACCCAACACATAGAAGGGCGCTTCACTACACTCCTCCATCTGCTTCTTCACGTTGAATTCAATCTGATCGAGAGGCACGTGACCAGGTCCTTCGACCATCACCTGCACGTCATGCTTCCAGGCACGTCGTGTAAGTTCACCTAAAGTGTGAAGTTCAGCCAGCTGAGCTGCATCGGAGGCATCGTGCTGGCAGCCAGGGCGCAGTGAATCTCCCAGGGAGAAAGTGCAATCGTAACGCTTGAAGATTTCGCAAATGTCGTCAAAACGCGTGTAAAGGGGGTTTTGACGGTGGTGGAAGAGCATCCACTGGGCCAGAATGCCCCCACCTCTACTCACAATGCCAGTGATCCTACCCTTCACCTTGGGAAGGTGCTCAATCAGCAGGCCAGCGTGAATCGTTTGGTAATCAACCCCCTGCTGGCAATGCTTTTCGATGATGTGGAGAAAGTCATCCTCATCGAGCTTCTCGATCGAGCCGTGCACACTCTCCAGAGCCTGATAAACAGGCACCGTGCCGATAGGCACCGGTGAGGAACCGATTATGGCCGTACGGACCTCATCGAGGTTGACGCCACCAGTGGAAAGATCCATCACCGTATCAGCCCCGTACTTGACGGCCAGCTTCAACTTCTTCACCTCCTCGGCTGCATCCGAAGCGTTAGGCGATGCGCCGATATTGGCATTCACTTTGCACCTGCTGGCTATACCGATCGCCATCGGCTCCAGATTGGCGTGATTGATATTGGCCGGAATGACCATGCGGCCCCGGGCCACCTCCTCCATGATTAGCGATTCCGGTAGGTTCTCTCGCTTGGCCACATGGGCCATCTCCTCTGTGATGCCCCCCTGACGGGCGTAATGCATCTGAGAGACATTCGCTTGGCCCTTGCGAGTTTCAACCCAGGTAGCGCGCATGGTCTAAAAAGCAACGATTAGACCAGAGGTCGACTAATCAGCCGCAGATCACGCTCTAGCACTTCCCTACGCCGGAATAACCCGGGATCAGGTTCGGAGGGTGTGATCTCAGTCCGAGACATGGTTGAAGACCCGGACACCCCTAGTGACTTTCAAACGCTAGCAAGCGTCTCGCAAGTGGGGTATCAAGCAGTGAAACAAAGGATCTGAGAAAATCCTGACTGTAATCCTGGAACCAAATAGCTGTGCTCCGCCTCAATGCCTCATCGCTCAGCCGAGCCTTCGGGCAACAACTGCTGGATGAAGGTGCCCACCTGAAACCCGTCTTCGAACAGCAGCTTCTGCCAGTGATCAGCGCGCGCCTGCTCGATCCCAGCCTTCAACGCAGCAATTCGGGCAGCATTGGCTTGGGCAGCGCCCTAAGTCTATTTCTGGCTTCCCACCGTAGAGCTCCCAAGTTGATTGCCGAGGTGGGTACCTATATCGGCAACAGTGCCGCTGCCATGGGTTGTGGTGCCGGGGTGGCCCAACAAGCCGTTCAGCTAATTACCTGCGACATGAATCCCTGCACCCAACTACCGTTTAAAGGGTTGAACTTGCCGGAGGGGAGCAAAGCCCAAGTCGTGCAAGGGACTAGCACCAACATGTTCGAGTTCCTCACCTCCAAAGGAGCCAAAATCGACATGCTCCATATTGACGGTCGTCTGATGAAAAATGACCTCAAGTTGTTGAGCCAACTTCTTAATCCAGACACATTGATAGCTCTTGACGACTGCGAGGGAGATGAGAAGGGGCACATGAACTTAGATCTCCTCAGGCGCACCGGGCTTATTCAAAACTACGTCTACGTGGAACCCTTCCCGAGGGAACTCTTCCATCGTTGGGGATTGGAAACACGCTCTGTCACAGGATTCCTGTTACCTCAGATTTCGATCAATTTCACCAGACAATGAGGGAAGGCTCAGTCCCGCTGCAACCCGTTCAGCACCGCGGCCACCACTCGATGATCGCTGTCTTGCTGCAGTGGTTGCAACAAGCCTCTGGCCTGCACCGCGATGGGGTCGGTGCCCCCCTCCCGAACGATCCGACTGAGGATTTCAGCTCCACTCACCCGCACCGTTCCATCGGCATTGGCAATGGCCATGGTCGCCAACTCCAGCAACCAATCCAGTTCAATATCGGGCTGTTCCGCCAGGGCGGAGAGGATGCTGCAGCGCACCAACCAGGCGGCATCGGCTTCAAAGGCCGAACGCAGCAAAGGCCAAGCCCGCTCGACCCCGTAGCTTGCCAAAGCATTGGCTGCCTCAGCCCGAACATTAGGGTCTTCATCGGCTGTGATCAACGCACTCAGTACGTTCCAACCCTGCTCGGTTCGCTTATAACCCAGTCCGCTGCAACTCAAGGAGCGCACTAGAAAGGGCTTTTGCTGCGTCCCCAGCACCAGCAACGGCACCGCCTCAGCGTCCGAAAAATGGCGGAGCTGTGTGATCGCTGGCATCGCCTTCACCGGATCCCCACTGGCAATGGCCTGACGCACCGCCTCAAGATCAGGACTTTGCGGATCGGTCTCACTCATGGGTTGCTGGCGGGGTGCGCGACTGTTGAAGATCTGCCAACAGCCTGGCGCGGCTTCGTTGCCGACCGAGAGCACTGCTGATGATCAGTCCCGATCCCACTAACACGGCAGGCAGCACCTGCACTCTGTCCTTGCCCTGACGCTGCTGGGTTGACAACAGGGCAAGCAGGATCAGCATCGGTGCCCCGAGGGAAACCCAGATCACCGCGCGATATTGGTTCATGCAGATGTGTTTTCCGTGATCCACGCCAGCAAGGTGGCCGTTAGAACCGCAATGCCAACACCGAGGGCGTCTTCCTCCAGCGCAAAAGCTCCGTTATGTAGCGGCGCACACCCATCAGGCCCAGCCACCCCCAGCCGCACCATCATTCCTGGCACGTCCCGAAGCAACTCAGCAAAGTCTTCGGCCCCCAGGGAGGGTTGCTCGATCGGCAACACCTTGTCGCGGCCCAGACACTTCACCGCACAGCGTTCCAGCAAGGTGGTGAGCTGCGGGTCGTTGTGCACCGGTGGCGCAATGGAGCGGTAGTTCACCACTGCCGTGCCGCCTCCACTGGCACAGATCCCCTGCACCATCTCATCAATCCAGGCCGGCAGCTGAGCGTGTTGCTGCACATCCAGACAGCGCACCGTGCCCAGCAAGCGCACTTGATCGGCAATCACGTTGAAGGCACGACCTCCCTCCACCTTGCCGAAACTGATCACCACCGGCTGTAACGCATCCAAACGACGGGCGATTGTCTGCTGTAGCTCCGTGATCACCCGGGCTGCCAGCCAAACAGCATCCACCGACTGATGGGGACGAGCACCATGGCCACTCTGCCCCTGAACGAAGATCTCCAGCTCGCCAGCTGCCGCAGTGAGACAGCCCCGCCGGATCCCCACCGTGCCCACCGGCAGGTTGGGTAACACATGCATGCCAAACAACGCGTCGAGGCCTTCCACCGCCCCCGCGTCCCGCATCCACACCGCCCCCTGGGCCAACTCTTCGGCTGGTTGAAACAGCAAGCGCACCCTGGCACCCAAACAAGGCTCCTGGGCCAGTAACCGCGCAACCCCCAGACCTGTGCAAGTGTGCAGATCATGGCCGCAGGCATGCATCAGCCCCTGACGGGTGGAGGCATAGGTCAGCCCGGTGCGCTCCTCCACCGGCAGAGCGTCCATATCCAACCGAAGCCCCACCGTGGGGCCTCGATCAGGCCCTAATTCGGCCACCACGCCAGTGCGGCCAACTCCCTCACGGACACACCAACCCAGCTTACGCAGTTCGCCGGCGACCAGGGCGGCGGTCTGGTGTTCCTCGCCGCTGAGTTCAGGGTGGGCATGCAGATGCCGGCGCAGCTCCAGCAGCTCAGGCAGTTCACTGCTGAGTCGATCGAAAAGGGACGCCGCTTGGGTCATCTCAAGACGCCTCCAAGGCCAGGAACGTCATCAGATCCGCCGTCGGCTGCGGTGGCCAGCGGCGCACCTGCTGCAGCCAGTCTGCCTGGCGGTAACGCTGATCCAGCCCCGCCGCAGCGGCCCAGTGGCTTTCGGCTTCACCTCTCGATCCAGAGCGCCAGAGCAGGCCGCTGAGGGCCGCCCGAGCATCAGCAAATAAGGGATAGCGACGGATCAGTTTGCGCAATTCCGCCTCCGCCCAATCTAGATCTCCCGCTTGCCAAGCCGCCAGTGCCTCGCTGGAGCGGGCCATGGCGAAGCCGGGGCGGGCGAGGGCTGCTTGGCCGTAGAGCACCCGTGCTTCAGGCCAGTCCCCTTGCGAGCCGCGCACATTGGCCAGGTTGTAGAGGGCTGAGGCGTCCTGCGGATCGCGCTCCAGTATCCAGATATAGTCGTCCGCTGCAGCGGACCAGTCCTGAAGCGCCTCCTCTGCCGTGCCCCGGTTCAGATGCGGGTCGATTTCCTCTGGCGCCAGAGCAATAGAGGCGCTCTGGTCTTTGATCGCTCCTGGAAGATCCCCAAGGGCAAGACGAACATTGCCGCGGTTGCTCAGAGCAGCTGCATCCTTGGGGACCTGCTCCAGAAAGCGGTCCCAGAGGGGCAACGCTTCCACAAAATTCCCTTCACGGCTTGCCATTAGAGCCTGTTCGTAGAGCCCCTGCAGCTCAAGGGCATGCGCCGGAAGCACCATCAGCAGACTCAGCAACAGCACTAAAAGCCGGTTCATGCCGCCTTCGCCAGATGACTGCGGGCCGCATCCGTAACCATCCGGCCGCGGGGGGTGCGCATCAGCAACCCCTGCTGCAGCAAAAACGGCTCCACCACGGTCTCCAAAGTGACGGGGTCATCGCCAAGGGCCGCAGCCAGAGTCTCCAGGCCCACCGGGCCGCCACCGTGATGCTCGATCAGCAGTTGCAACAAGCGCCGATCGCTGGCATCGAGGCCGCGATGGTCGACCCGGTGCAGGCTCAGGGCCTCTCCCACCAGGGCCTGATCAATGGCACTACCGCCACCGCCGCGGACGCTGGCCACATCCCGCACCCGGCGCAGCAACCGGTTGGCAATCCGGGGCGTGCCGCGACAGGAGGCCGCAATGCTGCTGAGGGCCTCCGGCGTAAGTGTCAAACCTATCAGCCCAGCAGTCCGCTCAACGATCGCTTTCAGATCGTCCAGGCCGTAGAACTCAAGCCGCTGGATCAGTCCGAACCGATCCCGTAGAGGGGAGCTCAGCGATCCCGCGCGGGTAGTGGCCCCCACCAGGGTGAAGGGCGGCAAGTCGAGGGACCGGGTCCGCGCCGTGGTGCCCTTGCCAACGGCGAGATCGAGGCGACGGTCTTCCATTGCTGGGTAGAGCAACTCCTCCGCCACCCGACTCAGGCGATGAATCTCATCAATGAACAGCAGGTCGCGGGGCTGCAGGTTGACCAACAGACCAACGATGTCGCGCGGGCGTTCCAGGGCCGGTGCACTGGTGACCTTGCACTGCACTCCCATCTCTTCGGCCAAGACCATGGCCATGGTGGTTTTGCCCAAGCCCGGCGGACCGTAAAACAGCACATGATCAAGGGCATCCCCGCGACCCAGCGCCGCTTCTACCGCAATTCCCAGCACTTGCTTGAGCTCGGTCTGACCGATGTAGTCGTCCAGGCACTGGGGCCGAAGCTTGTCTTCTGGACGGGTCACCACATCTTCAAGGGCCGGCTGAGGGTCCACCAGCGCTTCAGAGCGGCTTGGTGGCTTGCGACCGGAGCTAGAGGAGACAATCGCCATATGGGCAGGGTACCCAGACCTGGATAGGGTCGGAAGACGCAGCGGCAGCCATGGCCAAAGGAGGAGCGAAAAAAGCAGCCAAAGCCGCAGCACGGACCGCTGCCAATCGAATGCTGGCGGACAACCGTCAGGCCCGGCACCAATACGAGATCCTTGAAACCCTGGAAACCGGAATCGAACTAGTGGGCACCGAGGTGAAATCGATCCGCAACGGCAAAGCCAACCTGCGCGATGGCTTCTGCCTGATCCGCAATGGGGAACTGCAGTTGCACAACGTGCATATCTCACTCCACACCCACGCCAGCACCTACTTCAACCACGACCCACTGCGCACCCGCAAACTACTGGCCCATCGCCGTGAGATCGACAAGCTGAGCGGTTTGGTGGACCACAAAGGGCTCACGCTGATCCCCCTCAACATTCACCTCAAGGGGTCCTGGATCAAACTCACCATCGGATTGGGAAAAGGCCGCAAGCTGCATGACAAACGAGCTGCTGAGAAGGAGAAGCAATCGAAGAAAGAAGTTAAAGCCGCCCTTGCTCGCTATTAAAAGAAGTCAATTTAATGCCGAATCAACAACCAACAGCCATCATTCTCACCCCATATCTGGGATTGCACAAGGAAGTGTCCCAGGAAATTTTAAGTGGCAGGACTTCAACCGCTTCAGATAAATTGCAGGCAAAACCACTAATTGAAAGCCTAATCAGGCTGGGATATAAAACAAGAGCTCTATCATTAAACAAAAACTTCCAATTAATTGACTTTGAAGAGCTCCGCCATCCGGAAATCTGCTTTGTGAGCAAATTACGCAGCCATCCGACAGAAGATGAAAATTTATACGCAATGTTTCATCAGTCTTGCATCCTAAACTTAAAGCGTAATGGCACGAAAATAGCAGTTCTCTATTCGGACAATTTAGCCGGCAAGGATACACCTGATGGAGAACTCTATAAAAATGTTTTGTTTTTAAGTGACGCGATCATTTCGCCAAGCCCTATTCTGATCGATCATGCCAAGAAATGGACATCACCGAAGGCATTGACAGCAGTCATCAAGGATCCATGCCTAATTCCTGAAAGACCATTTATACATCTTTCACCGAACGACATCTGTCATGTGCTGTGGTTTGGCAACAATAGCAACATTAAATATCTCCGTTCCACTCTCTCTCCCCTGCTCGTCAACTCGCCAAAGCAGCAAAAATATCAGCTTACATTTTTAGCCACGGCTAAGGGGCTAAAAGATATTGGTTCAATTTTATCAGAAATAAATGTCTTACCCAGCTGGAACTTCAGGTTAATCGAGTGGAAATACAACAATCAGCCGAAGCAATTGACCGATGAACTTTCTGCAGCTCACATCACTTTTATCCCTTCAGATCCGTCCGATCCTAATAAAAGTGGTGTCTCACACAACCGTTTAACAGATTCGATTCAGTCAGGCTGCATTGCTGTCGCAAGTCCCATGAATTCATATCTGGAACTCGCCAAAGTAAGCTTGCTTGGTGACGATCTATCTCAACTGTTTAACAATGCAGTTATCGAATACAATAGACTTTGTCAAAAATATACTTCATTACGCCAGGCATGTCTAAGACCTTTTCAGCCTCAAGAAAACTACGACGCCTGGAAAAAAATTATTAGCGCAATACAACAGATGGCTTGAAATTTTTGACAATTTATTGCTATCTAGATTTTTTCTATTTCCTAAATCGCGTTCGTCGTATTTCCGCCTACTTGCAAAGAAAAAATTAATCTCCCGGAAGCCACACCATCGTTCGTCAACAGCAGCTTCAAAGGCGAAGAAAAGCCTGATTCAAGCCTAATAGCCCTCAGAGGACCACGTTTTTCAAGCAATGTTCCGTCAGCTCTAAACAACGACATTTGCATCAATGGCGTTCCATCAAGAGCCAGCGAAAGATTCTGCTGGGGTGGAACAGACAATGCCACCACTATTGAGCTCTTCGCCGGCATCCGTAGAAAACGATTCACCACCTCACCGGACTGTGCTTCGACAGTTTTAACTTGAAGATCATCCAACGTACGCATCGCCTTAGCGATCCAGAACTGTAGGAACGGTTCGTTCGGCGAAGCACCCAACAACCGTTCCAGCACCAAGGGGTGGATGCCCTGATCGGTGAGCCGACGCGATGACCTACGCCAGTCAGAGTCGCTTAACGAGCCAAGCCGCGCTCGTAGCGAGGGGGGTAGCTGTTCCACCCGTGCCAGCAAGTCTTGTGCCAGATCGGCCCAGGTCCGCCGCAACCCGGTGTCCTCCAGCGCATCGGAAGGGAGACGCCCTGATCGGTCCGGATGCTGCTTCAGGAACGTGCTGTCCACAAACATGAGGAACCAGGTCCGATCCACCTGGAGGGCCCGCAGACGGCTCAACAGCAGCTCGCGTTGCTGAAGAGCACTCTTTGATGGAACACTGCCGCGGAAGGTCCGTTCAGAACGGGATGCCGTTAAGCGCTGAACACGATCATCGCGAGACAGCGCGAACCATCCGATAACCGTGCCAACAACCGTTGAAAGCACCAGCGCAAAGACCACAGGAACAAGCCCCCCTTCGGACCGTTGGTCCCGTTTTTCAGCGCGTGTCAACTGCCGTTGGTCTGCCGGCATCTCCTTCTTTGCCCCCTCAAGACCAATCTCGCCCATTCAAGACACATCGACTGAGCACCACCAAACCAATCTGTTGGCATAGGAGCAGGTGATCCACAAACGCAATCGGGCCTCTAGCGTCCGCCCAAGATCAGCCTGAGAGCAATTGTGCTGCTAGACGAGCTGCGAGAAGTACGGCGCCGCAGCGAAGCGCTGATCGCCCCGCTGGAACCGGAAGATCTGATGCTTCAGGGGATGGCCGATGCCAGTCCACCCAAGTGGCATCTGGGGCACACCACCTGGTTTTTCGACACCTTTGTGCTTCAACCCCACACCGAAGGGTTTGAGGCCTGCGATCCGCTTTGGAGCTATCAGTTCAACTCCTATTACGAAGCCGTTGGCGCACGCCACCCCAGGCCGCAACGGGGCTTGCTCAGTCGCCCAGCCATCCATGAGGTGCTGGCTTGGCGCCAAAAAGTGGATGAAGGGCTCGAAGACCTCCTCCAGAATCCACCTCCAGAGGTGACTTCCCTGGTTGAGCTGGGGCTAAACCACGAACAACAGCACCAGGAGCTGCTGTTGATGGATGTTCTTGATGGTTTCCACCGCCAGCCCTTGGAGCCGGCCTACAGCGCACACGCCGAGCTGACGGTGCAGGTTGGGCCCGAGGACTGGCTCCCCTGCACCGGCGGCTTGACGGAGATTGGCCATACCGGCGAAGGCTTTCATTTCGACAACGAGGTGCCACGTCACCGAGTGTGGCTGGAGCCATTCGAACTAAGCAGCAGCCTGGTGAGCAATACCGCCTTCGCCGAATTCATTGCCGACGGTGGCTATGAACGCGCCGAGCTCTGGATGAGTGAAGGCTGGGCCCTGGTCCAGCAAAACCACTGGCAAGCACCGCGCTACTGGCGAGGGGATGACGAGGAGTTCACCCTTGCGGGCCGCCGCCAACGCGACCCGCAAGCACCGGTCCGACATCTGAGCTGGTTTGAAGCAGATGCCTACGCCCGCTGGTGCGGCGCCCGCTTACCCAACGAAGCAGAATGGGAACATGCCTGCGGCCTGCACGGTAATGCCCTCCAACACGCCAACAGGGTTCTCTGGCAGTGGACCTCCAGCGCTTACAGCCCTTATCCAGGCTTCCGTCCCGCGGCAGGGGCGATCGGTGAATACAACGGCAAATTCATGAGTTCCCAGATGGTGCTGCGGGGCAGCAGCTGGCTCACACCCGTGGGGCACGAGCGGACCAGCTACAGGAATTTTTTTCCTCCGTCGAGCCGCTGGATGGCCGCTGGACTTCGTTTGGCCCGATGAGCATCACTCTGCTCAACCTCTACCCAACCCCAGCGGACCTGCAACGCCTGGTGCTGGACGGCATGCGACGCAGCCCACGCCAGCTACCAGCATGGATGCTTTACGACGCTGAAGGGTCGCGGTTGTTTGAGGAGATCTGCCGACAACCTGAATACACCCTTACCCGACGGGAAATCACTCTGCTGGAGCAAAACGCCGCAGCGATTGCCGCCGCCACAGGGCCCGGGCTCGTAGTGGAATTCGGCATTGGCAGCGCCCGCAAAGTTGACGCTCTACTTAGAGCCCTTGGCAGCAGCGTCTTCGCAGCACTGGACATCAGTGTCAGCGCCCTCGAGGATGCCCTTAGCGGTCTAGCCAATCAGCATCCCAGCATCGCCATGATGGGCATTTGCTGTGATCACACCCAGCTGGAGCAATTACCGCAGCATCCTGCCCTCGATGGGCAACCGTGCATCGGCTTCTTCCCCGGCAGCTCACTGGGCAACTTCACACCACAGGAAGCTGTGCAATTCCTCGCCAATGCCCGCAAGCTGCTCCGCGGAGGACCGTTACTGCTCGGCCTTGATCAACCCCGCGATCCAGCCCAGCTGAAGGCCGCCTACGACGATGCGGCTGGAGTCTCAGCCGCTTTCGCCCGCAACCTGCTGACGCGGCTCAACCGTGACCTCGATGGCGATGCCAATCCTGAGCACTTTCGCTACAGGGCCAGTTGGCAAGTGCACGAGCAGCGGATCGAAATGGCCCTCGTAAGCACTCGAGATCAGACCGTGCGATTAGCCGGTGATGCCTGGTTCTTTCGCGACGGCGAAGCCTGGATCACCGAATACAGCGTGAAGTACAGCCCCACCTCCGCCGCCGAGCTGGCCCAGCGTGCCGGCTGGAGGATCCAGCAACGCTGGCATGACGATGAGGATCATCTTTCGATGCATCTGCTGCAGCCGGCAGACTGAGTAAAATTACATTGGTACGATGAAAATCGAGGAACGGCGTCGAGCGATTAAAAATCAGCGCGAACAGCTGATCCAGGAGCTGGAGGCTGTGTACCTAGCCGCGTTTGATCGCCTCGGAGGCCTGGAGGGAGAAGTCGGCGAGGTTAAAGCGGCCCAGTTGACCCAGATGATCCTCAACTCGAAGACTGCAGCGATCGAACCCCTGCAGATCGAGATTGAGAAACCGGTGATCACAACTCCTGGGAACAACCCGTGAGCAATTGGCTGGAGCAACTGGAACGGGAGCTGGATCAACGCCTGTCTGCCTTTCTAAGCCAGAACCCCGTCCAAGAGCAGTTGTTCAGGCAGCAGCAGCAATTCGACCGGGCTCGTTCACTGCAACGCCAACGGCAGCAGTTGCGACAGGAGGCGGAGGAGCTGCGAGAACAGCTGCTGGCACTGGCCGCTGACGTCCGCGCCTGGGCTGAACGCACGAAACGGGCCCAACTCGCCGAGGAACATGAGCTCAGCCGACGGGCTGAACAACATCTCAACGTGCTGATGGACCAGGGACGCACCCTGTGGAAGGACCTGGCCGACCTAGGTCGACGTTTCAAGGAAGTGGATCAGCAACTCAGTGATCTGAGCAGTCAGACACCCAGTGGAGGTTCAACCCTCGAACGGGACTGGGCGCTCTTCGAAGCCCAACAGGAACTGGAGCAGCTGCGTCGTGAGGCTGGTCTGGGCTGACTCAGGCCTTTGGAGCAGGAGGCTCGAGGCTGACACCCTCGGGCGGAGGCGTGGGATCTGGATCGGCAATCAGCATGTGCTGGAGCACGATTTCAGGACGTTCGCTGTCGCGCCAACGAATCCGGTAAGCGGGCATCTTGGTGCCACGACTGGTGGTCTGCTCCACCGGTTCCATCACCCAACCCCGGCGGGAACGGCCCTGGGGGTTGCGCTTGACCACCGCATCGGCGTGCTTGAAGCGGAACCCAACGCGCTCTCCACTCATGGGATACGAACCATGCCACTGAGTCAATTATCCCATTGCGGGTGCATCCTTTGCCCTTGACTCCGGCCGCAAGAGCGGGAAGGCGATCACATCGCGAATCGACGGGCTGTCGGTCAGCAGCATCACCAAACGATCGATACCGATGCCAAGACCACCGGTGGGGGGCATACCCACCTCCAGAGCCGTGACAAAGTCTTCATCCAACCCCTGTGCCTCCAGATCCCCAGCGGCCTTGCGGGCCTGCTGGGCCTCCAGGCGCTGCCGCTGATCCACCGGGTCTGTCAGCTCACTGAAAGCATTGGCATGCTCACGGCCCACGATGAACAGCTCAAACCGTTCAACCAGGCCGGGTTTGCTGCGGTGCGGGCGAGCCAGCGGTGAAATCTCCACCGGGTAATCGGTCACAAAGGTGGGCTGGATCAAAGTTGTTTCCACCGCCTGCTCGAAGGCCTCGTTGAGCAAGCGCCCCACGGAATCCGCCAGCTCGGGCGCGTCTAGGCCCTTGGCAGCCATCGCCGCCGCGGCCTCCTCTCGGCTGGCGAAGCTGCGGAAATCGAGCCCGGTGGCCTCCTCCACCAACTCATGCATGGTGGCCCGGCGCCAGGCCGGGCTGAAATCAATGTCGGTGCCCTGATACGAGATCTGGCTGCTGCCACACACCTCCTGGCAGACGGCGCTGATCATCTGCTCGGTGAGCTCCATCATGCCGATGTAATCGGAATAGGCCTGGTAAATCTCCACCGAGGTGAATTCCGGGTTGTGACGGGTGCTGACCCCTTCGTTGCGAAAAATCCGGCCCAGCTCGTACACCCGCTCGAAGCCTCCTACCACCAGACGCTTGAGATGCAATTCGGTGGCGATGCGCAGAGTGAGGGGGAGGTCAAGGGCGTTGTGGTGGGTTTCGAAGGGTCGAGCATCAGCACCACCGGGCTCGCTTTGAAGCACGGGCGTCTCGATCTCGAGGAAGTCCCGTTGATCCAGCCAGCGGCGGATTCCACTCACCAGCCGCGCCCGGCGGCGAAAGGTCTCCCGGGTGTCAGGCGACACGATGAGGTCGAGGTAGCGCTGGCGATAGCGCTTCTCCACATCGGCCAGACCATGCCACTTGTCCGGCAACTGTTGCAGCGACTTGGTGAGCATGCGCCAATCGCTCACCTTCACCGACAGTTCACCGCGATCGGTGCGGCGCAGGATGCCGCTCACCCCAAGCCAGTCACCGCCATCGACCAGACCGGTGATCTGCTTGAACCAACCCTCCTGCTGCGCCTCCAGACCAGCCTTCTCCAGAAACAGCTGAATGGTGCCGGTCTCATCCGCCAGGGTGAAGAAGGCAAGTTTGCCCATCACTCGCCGCGTCATCACCCGACCGGCGACGGACACCATCACGGCACGCTCCTCACCATTGGGGAGATCGGCATGAGCCAACTGCAAGGCAGCCATGCGATGTGTCGGATTAAAGCTGAGGGCATAGGGTTCATGTCCCAGATCAGCCAGTGCCCGTGCCTTCTCCAGACGGGTGTCGCGCGGCTCAAACACAGCAGACTTGGCAATCGGGCGCCATCCTGCCCGCTCGAGGGGATTTAAGCCGTCGCCGCCGCTTCTCCCACACGCTGGGAGCAGTAACCGATGCCCCTGACGGTGAGAATCAGCTCGGGATTGCGTGGATCGGGCTCCAATTTGCCCCGAAGACGTGCAACATAAACATCTACCACCCGCAGATCAGCAGCCCGGCGGGGTGGATAACCCCAGAGCTGTTCAAGAATTTCAGCACGGGGAACCACCTGGCCGGGATCACGGAATAACAATTCCAGCAGACTGAACTCGGTATAGGTGAGGTTGATCCGTTCCGCACCGCGGCTGACCTGCCGGCGATTAGTGTCAACTACCAACTCGCCCAGCCGCATCACGCCCTGACCAGTTGGCAACTCACGACTATCGACTTCAGCAGCGCCACGACCGACACGTCGGAGAATAGTGGCAATGCGTGCTTCGAGCTCCTTGGGGCTGAATGGCTTTGGTAGATAGTCATCGGCTCCCAGATCTAATCCGGCCACCTTCTCCGATATGGCATCTACGGCGGAGAGGAAAATAATCGGTACACATGATTCGGCCCTCAACCTCCTACAAACGGCGAAACCATCCAGCTTCGGCAGCATCACGTCGAGGACTACAAGATCCGGCGATTCGCTGTGGAAGAACTCAAGCGCCTGCTCACCGTCTTCAGCACAAAGCACGCGATAGCCAGACAGTTGCAGTCGCATTACGAGAACACGGCGTACAGCTGCTTCATCGTCAACGACGAGAATCGTGGCTTTTTGCTGGCTCAGGAGGTCACCAGACATCAACCTGGGCTTAACGAGTTGAAACGATACCGTTCAATACGGACGAATCGAGCAGAAAGTGCTTCTGACGCCATCGCTTTACCGATTCTCTTAATAAACTGCGCCTTCTGTCACGGCCAGCGAGCCCGGGAATAGCGATTCCATTCATCGGCGGCTTCCCCCAGTGCCGTATCGCTGTCCAGCTGCCGCAGCATCGCGCGCTGCAAGTAAGTACATACGATGTTTTGCAGTCGCTTGATCCCCGGGAGAGCGGGCACCAGGACCCTCGCCTGTTCAAGAGTCTGAGCGGAGAGCAGGCGGGCCTGGCGAATCTGATGTCCCTGCTCGGTGGTGGGTTGCTCCTGCTCGAGAGAAGAGCGCACCACCGCCAGAGACTCAAGGGAGGAGGGCAACACCCGGGCCTGTTGCGCAAAACGGGTTTGGTTGGCGGCATCGGTGAGGAACAAGGCCAGGTCTAGGGCCTCCTGGGCGCGAACGCTTTGCTTGGGCACCGCCAGGGTCATCAGGGCCACATTGGCCGTGCCATCGGGTCCGACCAGGGGCGGATGCGGTTCCGTTGCGGCGGCAATGCCCGGTGCATTCACCTGAATGCTGCGCAGAAACTCCGCGCCGGTAGCCGCCATGGCGAGATCACCACTCTGGAAGAGCTCGATCGCCCGGCGCTGGCCCTGACTCACCACCTCCCGTGGCAAAAGTCCCTCCCGGTACAGATTCGTCCAGAAGCGAAAGGCCTCACGACCGGCTTGACTGTCAAAAGCCGCCCGGTGCTTGCCATCCAAAAGGGTTACACCCATCTGCACAAAAGACTCCAGCAACTCAGCTGAGTCATCCGGAACAGTCGTGATGAAGAGTCCGTAGCGACCGGTTCGCTCGCGGATCTGGCGGGCAAAATCGGGAACTTGCTCCCAACGGGTAGGGGGCTGATCTATACCCGCACGATCCATCAAGCGACGATTCACCAGACTGAGGCGAACCGTGAGATACCAGGGGATCGCAATTTGCCCGGCATCTGCATCCCAACAGGCCTCCCAAGCCGGTGGAATGTAACGGTTAACGGCACGCGGGGGCAGGAGAGGCGTCAGATCCATCAGCCCCCCCTTACTGGCGAGGTTGGCGGCAAACGGTGGGTTGAGATTCACCAGATCGGGTGCTGTCCTTGCATAGACCGCCGCCAGCAGCTTTCGCTCGACTGATCCCCAGGGAAGGTCAATCCAGCGCACCACGGCGGCGGGGTGACGCTGTCGCCAATCCCCCAGCACGTCGGCGAAATAATCATTGAATTTGGGAGCCAGTTGCAGAGTCCAGAGCTCCAGGGACCGCGCACGCGACTGAGGTCGTCCGCAGGAAGCCAGCCCTGCCGCAATGGACCCGATCAGCAACTGCCGACGGCTGAGTCTCATTTCGACGGCATTCGACGCCAGAGAAGCAACTGCAGGGACGCCAGCATGGGCGTGAGCAGTCCGGTGATCAGAGCTTGACACCAGATGGTGTGCCAACCCCAACCCTGCATTTCTAGCGCCAGCGGCCAGCCGAAACGAATATGCAGTTGAGCGAGCAGCGTGATGCCCAGCAGCATCGAACCCAGCCAGGCCAACAAACCAAGATTGAGGCTGCGCTGGATCGGCTGGGCACGACTCCCCAGTCGCCCCCACCACCAACCGAGCAGCACAAGCGCCGGAATCTGACTCGAACCCGACAAGTGCAAGCCATCCATTACCAGTCCCACCGCTAGGCCGGACAAGGCTCCAGAGACCGGACCATCCGCCAAGGCCCAGGGCAATAGCCAGATCACGGGCCACGCTGGTGGAACACCATCAAGACCCAACCAAGGGGGCGTGGCGAGGGTGGCCATCGGCACCATCAGACTTGAGGCAATGCACATCGGCCGTTGGTACAAGCGAGCCATGGTCAGCGCGTCATGACCTGCACCCAGTCGATGGCCTCTGGCGAGGCAATCAGCTGCACCACAGCGGCCGTGGCCGGCGCCGCCTGCTCATTCACGGCCTGGACCACCCCCACTGGCAAGTTGGGTGGCAGCAGAGTGCTGGCTGGAGACGTACTGACTAGGTCACCAGGGCGCACATCCAGATCACGATCGATGAAGCGCAGCTGAGGCCGACTGGACCCCATACCCACCAACAGGCCATGACTGCGGGAGCGCGGCAGCCAAACGCCGATCTCATGTCCCGGAGCGGTAAGCAATTTCACCCGCGCGGTGGCTGGGGTCGTGCTGGACACCCGTCCCAGCAGTCCCCCCGGGCCGAGCACAGCATCGTTTACCGCAATGCCCTGAAGAGCCCCCTTGCCTAGGTCCAGTAGCTGCCACCATCCGCGGGGACGTCTGGCGATCACTGCCGCCGACACCAGACCGACCTGAGACCCACGCTGCTGCAAGCTCAGAAGGCCACGCAGACGTTGGTTATCTCTCTCCAGCAATTTCAGCCTGGATGTCTGTTGAACATCGTTGGCTGAAACAATCCACTCCCGCTGCGCTGGACCAGGCCAGAACGGTCGACTGATCAAGGCATAAGCATCGGTGAACCCGGCACCCTTGCTAAATCTCACCAAAACCAAGCCTGCCAAGAGCAGAAGCAAAGGTGTCAACTGACCAAGTCCGCGCCAGCGACTGTTCCCAGGCCGCAGAAATGGAGCCATCGACTTAGACGCCGGCGGGTGATCGGATGAATTCCGGCGTGTCTACGACACGTTGAAAACGCTTCCAGTCCTCCAGCACCTGACCACAGCCGTTGACAACGCACAGCAGAGGATCTTCAGCAATGTGAACAAAAATGCCGGTCTCGTGGCTGATCAGATCGCTGATGCCACGAACAAGGGCTCCGCCACCGGCAAGCATGATACCGCGATCGACTATGTCAGCTGCCAATTCGGGGGGAGTGCGCTCCAACGTGCCTTTTACCGCTTCGACAATCACGTTGAGAGGCTCAGCGATCGCTTCCCGTAGGTCGCCTGCTTTCAAATTGATGGTGCGGGGAAGACCGGAGAGAAGGTGCAAGCCACGCACATCCATCGACTCCTGGTCGAAGGCGTCATCTGGGAATGCAGAACCGATGCGGATCTTGATGTCTTCAGCGGTGCGTTCACCCACCACCATGTTGTGGACCTTCTTGAGATACACCCCGATCGAATCACTGATCTCGTCACCGGCGACCCGCACGGATTGACTCAGCACAGTGCCACCGAGACTCAACACCGCCACTTCGGTGGTGCCACCGCCGATGTCCACGATCATCGTACCGACGGGTTCGGTCACCGGCAGACCGGCACCAATGGCAGCCGCTACTGGTTCATCGATGAGGTGCACCTCACGGGCACCGGCCATGCCGGCTTCGCGCACAGCGCGTCGCTCGACGCCGGTTACGCCACTGGGGATTCCGACGACCAGACGAGGCGCCATAATTCCTCTTCCTTCATTACCTTTGGTGATGAACGTCTTGAGCATCTGCTCAGCAGCATCGAAGTCAGCTATTACACCGTCTCGTAAAGGACGCACGGCGCGAATATTCCCAGGTGTCCTGCCCAGCATCAACTTCGCCTCATCACCAACCGCGAGGGGTGTCCCGCGCTCAACATCCAGCGCCACCACGGACGGCTCTTGCAGCACGATGCCTTTGCCTGACACGTAGATCAGAGTGTTGGCAGTGCCAAGGTCGATGCCGATGTCGCGAGACAGCTGGAAACGACGAAACAGCACGGCCACATGACCTCAGTTCGGCGAATCATAGATGTGAAAAAAGGTCCTGTTGTTACTTCCGGCGGTCGGGGTGGAACTCCTTAAAAGCAGCCACAGAAACCTTGGCCCATCATTGAAACCATCACCAGGAAATGAATCCCATGGGAGTGAATTCCGTCACCCTTGTCGGTCGGGCCGGCCGCGACCCTGAAGTGCGTTATTTCGAATCCGGGAGCATGGTGGCCAACCTCACCATGGCTGTGAACCGCCGCAGCCGAGACGACGAGCCGGACTGGTTCAACCTCGAAATCTGGGGAAAACAAGCTCAAGTAGCCGCTGACTACGTCAAAAAAGGCTCCCTGCTGGGCATCATCGGCAGCGTCAAGCTCGACCGCTGGACCGACCGCAACAGCGGTGAAGAGCGCACCAAACCTGTGGTCCGTGTCGACCGGCTCGAACTGCTGGGCTCCAAACGCGACAACCAGGATGCCGCCAGCAGCTTTGGTGGACAGGCCTCGGACGAAGAAATCCCCTTCTGAATTAACGATTGACGCTGGCGTTCAGTCCGAGGACTGACGCCGGCGCCAGACCCGCAGACCCAGCCAGGTAGCACCAGCCAACACAGCCATCACCAACAGCACCTTCACGGCTTTGGAGACCGGGTCGATCCAGAGTTCGACATTGGTGTAGCCCTCGCCGAGCACCATCCCGGCCACGGTGAGAAACACAGTCCAGATCAGGCTGCCAGCTGTTGTCCAGAGCAGAAATGGTGCCATCGGCATCATTTCAATGCCAGCTGGAACGGAGATCAATGTTCGGATGCCGGGGATCAGTCGGCCCCAGAACACCAGGGCGGTGCCATATCGACTGAACCAACGACGGCTGCGCGACAGCTCCCCAGGGCTGATGCCGATCCAGCGTCCGTGGTTTTCAAGCCATTGCTCGATCCGCTCTTCGTTGATCAGCCGACCAATCCCGTACCAAGGCTGAGCACCCAGCACAGTGCCCATCAGTCCGGCCAGTACAACGGGCAGCAGATCCAGCTGACCCTGCTGAACGAAGAAGCCCCCCAAGGGCATTATCAGTTCGGACGGGATCGGCGGGAACAGGTTCTCAAGAAACATCGCCGCGAAGATGGCGGTGTAGCCGAGCCATTGGTTGGCCTCCACCGCCTGGCCGATCAGCTCTGGCAGCTGAGTTATCACATTAGGAAACCCCATGGAGCCTGCGCTGGTTGGCGCAAGTCTTCCATGGGGCTGAATCATCAACCTGAGGGTGAATCAATAGCGGTAGTGATCGGGCTTGTAAGGACCTTCAACCGGCACGTTGATGTAGTCGGCCTGATCCTTACTCAGCTCGGTGAGCTTGGCGCCGATGCGGCCGAGGTGGAGGCGGGCCACCATTTCATCAAGGTGCTTGGGCAGCACATACACCTCTTTGCCGTACTCATCGCCCTTGGTGAACAGCTCGATTTGCGCCAGCACCTGGTTGGTGAAGGAGTTGCTCATCACGAAGCTGGGATGGCCGGTAGCGCAACCCAGGTTCACAAGGCGACCTTCCGCCAGCAGGATGATCCTGTTTCCGCTGGGCAGGGTGATGTGGTCGACCTGCGGCTTGATGTTTTCCCATTCGTAGTCCTTGAGGGAGGCGACATCGATTTCGTTGTCGAAGTGGCCGATATTGCAGACGATGGCCTCGTCCTTCATCTTTACCAGGTGTTCGTTGCGGATCACCTGGTAGTTGCCGGTGGCGGTCACGAAGATGTCCATCTCCTCCACCACATCCTCCAGACGGACGACGCGGTAGCCCTCCATCGCCGCCTGGAGAGCACAGATCGGATCAACCTCCGCTATGCAGACGGTGGCGCCGAGACCGCGCAAGGACTGGGCTGAGCCCTTGCCCACATCGCCGTAACCGATCACCAGGGCCTGCTTGCCGGCCACCATCACGTCGGTGGCGCGCTTGATGCTGTCAACCAGGGACTCACGGCAGCCGTAGAGGTTGTCGAACTTGCTCTTGGTGACCGAGTCGTTGACATTGATGGCGGGAAAGGGCAGCTCACCGCTCTTCTGCATCTTGTAAAGACGCGCCACGCCGGTGGTGGTCTCCTCGGTCACTCCCTGGATCTGAGCCTTGGTGCGGCTGTAGAAGGTGGGGTCCAGGGCCAGCTTTTTCCTTATAGAGGCAAACAGGAAGGTCTCCTCTTCGTTACCAGGGTTGTCGAGAACGGTAATGTCCTGCTCGGCTTTGCTGCCCAGCATCACCAGACCGGTGGCATCACCGCCGTCATCCAAGATCATGTTGGGAGATCCGCCTTCACCCCACTCGAGGATGCGGTGGGTGTACTCCCAATAATCCTCCAGGGTTTCGCCCTTGACGGCAAAAACTGGAATGTTGCGGGCCGCGATGGCAGCAGCAGCGTGATCCTGGGTGGAGAAGATGTTGCAGGAGGCCCAACGCACTTCGGCGCCCAGTTCCACCAGAGTCTCGATCAGAACGGCGGTCTGAATCGTCATGTGCAGGGAACCGGCGATGCGGGCGCCCTTAAGGGGCTTCTCGCTGCCGTACTTCTCACGCAGCGCCATCAGACCGGGCATTTCTGTCTCGGCGATGTCGAGTTCCTTACGGCCGAAGTCGGCCTGGTTGATGTCGGCGATGACGAAGTCGACGCCGAGCTTCAGTTTCGTCGAGGTTGTGGGCGCTGCCACCATGATTTAGTGCTCCCTGGGAAACGTGGAGGTGAATCTCTGCAGAGATACCGAGGCTTCGGACTCGCTTGATGCGGACTTTACACAGTGTGTCTGGGAGCTTGAGACCCTTGAGACGACCCAACGGCTGGGGCAGCACCTAGCGAGGCAGCTGCCAAGGGGCAGCATCCTGCTTTTGAAAGGACAACTGGGAGCAGGCAAAACCTCAATTGTGCAGGGCTTAGCCGAGAGCTGCGGCATCACCGAACCGATCACCAGTCCTACCTTCGCCCTGGCCCAGCACTACCCGGACGGAAATCCGCCCCTCGTGCATCTGGATCTATACCGACTCGAAGCACCCGGATCAGCGGATGAGCTGTTCTTACAGGAAGAGGAGGAGGCACGCGCCCTGGGGGCCCTAATGGCCGTCGAGTGGCCGGAGCGGCTGGGGCTCGAGCTGCCGGACGCCTGGCAACTGGAGCTCCATCACGCCGGTGAAGGCCGCCGAGCTCAGCTTAATTGTCCCAGAAACGCTTCTACCTGAGCTTCCGTGGGTTGTGGATCAATCCCGCCGGCACCGGCACAGACCAGGGCACCGCAGGCAGCCGCAAATCGAATTCGTTCTACTGGCGCCGCCTTGCGGCGATGCAACAACCCGGCAGTGAAAGCATCGCCGGCGCCGGTGGTATCAACCACATCGGATGGTTGGAAAGCTGGCTGAACACCGGCTTGATCGCCAAGGCACCAACGCACCGGAGCAGCACCATCAGTGATGACGACATCAGGCCGCTGAAGTAAACCCCGCTGAATCTCACCAGGATCGCCGGTGTTGAAGAACCAAATCGCCTCCTCGCGGGACACCTTGATCAGGGTTGCTTGCTCAAGCAGCGGTCGGATGAGCTCGATGGCAGCCGTGGACGGTCCTGACGTGGGGTCGGCCTCGGGATCCCAGAACGTGGGGCGCCAGTTCACATCCAAGGCAATCGACAATCGTTGCTGGCGGGCCTGTTCCAAGGCGACCTTCAGAGTCGACGCCGATGCCGCAGTTGCCATCGGAATGGTGCCAACCAACAACCAGCGGGTTTCCCGCGGGAGGCTGATGGGAGCCAATGCCTGGTCAGCGAATCCCTGGCCTCGATTACCAACAAACCCCTGAAACTGGCGCTCCCCCTCATGGCTGCGACGCACCAGTACGATTCGCGAAGGTCGATCTGGATCTAGCTGCAGAGCGGACCTCTGGACGCCGCGCTGCTCAAAAAGACGGACGAACTGCTTGCCAATCAGGTCATCACCCAGGCGGCCGAAAAACAACACCGGTGTACCCAGGCGGGCCAGACCACAGGCCACATTGGCTGGCGCTCCGCCCAGCCGGTCGTCAACCGGCCGATCGACCTCCGGGTCGCCACCAAGTGGACCCAGACGATCCACCAGAGCTTCACCCAGGCAGACGACCGTTTGAGCGGAGGAAGCGAGTGTCCTCATGTCGATGCATCACGCGTTAGTCGGCACCAAAAAGAACCATTGAGCTCATGATCCAACGCATCCAATTCATTGGAATATTTCACTCGAAAAGAATCAAGATTCTGCCGGCGTTGCCGGACCCGATCACTTACATCCAGCAACATCGTGATTAACTCTTGTCGCTCATTTGCAACAACAACGCCTTCCTTGCAGAGCCGATTAACCTCTCTTGCGAGGAGAACAACAGCACCATCCAACGATCGACGAGGATTTAAGCCTTCAGGCTTTGGAGGCTCGACCAGGCCATCCAAAGGATGCTCCAAGGATCCATATTTAAAAATAGCCATCAGCAGATCCTGCAGCAGATTAGTGCTTGAGTAGCGCACCCAGTGAACATCACAACAAGCTTGATTAAGCTGCTCCTCGAGGTATTGATAACGATATACTTGCCCTCGCCGAGCATGTTCAGGGTGGCGATCACGTGCTGATTGCTCATCCAAAAACTCCTCATAGCTAGATGTGCGCATGACATGACCCTTGAGATTCTGAAGATAAAGACTGGGGTAAATCTCACGCAACGGTCTTGCAACAAGAATTGCCTTCGGCATTGCTGGAGCGATTTCCAACGCCGATCTCAGTCGCTCTGGAGAGACCCGGCAGAGACATTCGTGCGATAGAAGCAATAATTCAGGCCAGCCTTGCATTTCTTCGCTCCGCATTACTGCCTGAAGATCATCCAGCTCCTTCAGGCGTAACCAACGGAAACGAATCCCGCATTGATGCAATGCGTCCCGATTACAGGCCAAAAGATCCTGGAATGCAGTCGATCCAGTCTTCATCGGACCAGCATGAAGAATTAACTTCATGACTGAGCGAGCAAAGCCTCAATGATCCGTGCATTGGCGGCAGGAAAAGGGAAATCGGTCAGTTGCTCTGGCAGCACCCAGCGCAGCTGCTGGCTGGCCAAGGGCTGCGGATCACCAGACACCCACTCACAGCAATGCACCACAAACCGCAGCTTCTTATGGCTGTAAGAGTGATCAACGGTGATCAATTTCTCTTTCACCTTCACTGCAATCCCTAACTCCTCCTGCAACTCCCGAGCAATGCAGTCCTCAATCGACTCACCAGGCTCCTGCTTGCCGCCGGGGAACTCCCACATTCCACCAAGGAGACCCTCCTCCAGTCGCTGGTCAATCAACACCTCGCCAACAGCGTTGAAGACAACGCCAACACCGATGACCTGGAACGGCAGGGGCTTGGGGGCATCCGTCATCGGCCAGCGGCTCGGGTCGCCGGCAGCGTAGGCAGCGCATGAACCATGCCAAGGGCACGCACCACACGCCGGATGGCGTGGGGTGCAGACCGTGGCACCCAGATCCATCAGCGCCTGGTTGAAATCCCGCGGTCGGACCGCATCCAGCAGGGCTTCACTCCAACTCCAGAACAGGGCCTGATCACGGGCTGGGGGGCGTGGATGCGCCTGAAGCCTGGCCAATACACGCTTGACGTTGCCATCCAGGATTGGCAACGGAGTATTGAAGGCACTAGAGAGGATGCTGCCAGCCGTCGTGCGACCGATCCCAGGCAAAGCGATCCAACCCTCCACTGTTCGAGGCCAGGGGCGACCGACAAGCAACTGAGCCGCCTCATGCAGCCGACGGGCACGGGAGTAGTAGCCCAGGCCCTGCCATTGCAGCCGCACCTGTTCCAGCGATGACGCGGCCAGGTCGTCCACTGTCGGGAGCACGGTCATCCAGCGCTGCCAGTAGGGCCCTACCACCGCCAGCTGGGTTTGCTGAAGCATCACCTCGGCAATCCAGATGCCATAAGGATCAAGGTCCTGATCCGGGGCAGGCGGCTCACCATTCGGCAACGTCTTCCAGGGAATCCCGGCGCGGCGGTGCTCATCCCACCAGGCCAGCAAGGACGCGGCCGTGACGGACGCCTGCGCCAGATCAACCTCGCCATGAACCCTTGCAGTGTGATCTGAAATTGAATCAGTCAACAATCAGCACGCGATGGACAGACCTGCACTGCAACAGAGACGTGAAGCGTCGATTTGAAGCGCCGATCTGGAAGTTCCGGTTGATCACGCTGGTGCCGGTGTTTATGAGCCTGCTGGGCAGTATCAGTTGTTTCGCGATTGGTACTTAAGCCGAACTCAGCTTGTGGAGCAAGATGCTGCAGGGCAGCTTCACCCACAACAGCAGCGCGTTGCAAATCGGGAAGGTTGTCGGTAAGATTGACTCTTACCCGATCAGCTTCGCCCTGCTGATCTTCGGCTGCGGCGTCTGCGAGCTGGTGGTCTCCGACATCAACCTACGCCAGCAGGTGAAGTCAGAACTGCGAGGCAATCTGCTCAACATTGACTCCCTTGACAGCCACAAACAAAAGCTCACGAAAGTGATCATCGTGGCCCTGATCGTGATCGCGTTCAAGCTAATAGTGAGCTTGGACGTGAACACCGTGAGCGATCGCCTGGAATTCTGTGGCGGCGTGCTGATGCTCGCCTTAAGCTCCTGGCTCATCAGCCGCAGCAGCCCACTGATCAGCACCGTTCACTCGCCAGTATGTACCGGCGCAACGAGTTAAGAGTGAGCCCAAACAACAATTTCTGGAGCTGGAACGAACACACGATTGGCTGGAGCCTGATGGGTGATGCCAATGCTGAAGAAGCGGTGCTGATGATCCATGGCTTCGGGGCCAACACCAACCACTGGCGTTTCAACCAGCCAGTGCTAGCAGAGCACGTTCCCACCTATGCCGTTGATCTACTGGGCTTCGGGCGCAGTGATCAGCCACGAGCTCGATTGAAGGAGGAACCACCTTCAGCGAACGCCGTACACTACTGCTTCGACCTGTGGGGCCAGCAGGTGGCCGACTTCTGCCGCGAGGTGATCAATCGACCGGTGCGACTCGTGGGCAATTCCATCGGCGGGGTTGTCGCCCTCCGAGCAGCGCAACTGCTGGGCGAGCAATGCCATTGCGTGGTGCTGATCAACTGCGCCCAACGGCTAATGGATGACAAGCAGCTAGCAACACAGTCGGCATGGATGACCTGGATCCGGCCGCTACTCAAAACGATGGTGCGTCAGCGCTGGCTCAGCACAGCTCTGTTCCGCAATGCAGCCCGACCTGTCGTGATCCGAAGCATTCTCAAACAAGCCTATCCCAGCGGCGCCAACATTGATAATGCCCTGGTGGATCTGCTTTACCAACCGACCCAACGCGACGGTTCAGCGGAGGCTTTCCGTGGGTTCATCAACTTATTCGATGACCACCTAGCACCGGATTTAATGCACAACCTTTCGGTACCCGTGCATCTGATCTGGGGAGAGAAAGATCCTTGGGAACCCCTTACTGAAGCGCATCGATGGTTCAATTTAATTGCGTGCGTACGATCGATACATACGGTCCCAGGTGCCGGCCATTGTCCACACGATGAAGATCCAGAAACAACAAACGCATACATTCTAAGGATATTAGCCACTATCTAACATATCGCTCAAATCTTTATCGACTATTTAGACATCCCCTAGCACTGTAATTAATATACAACCATACAGGACAAGCTTGTGGAGTGCAAAAATAAATTAACTCAGTTAACCGACTAGATACATGTTCAAAAATGCCCAAAAAGCCATAGCACACTTTAACCTCGCTATATGGTAAAATATTAAAACATTTTATGTTCTTAACATGACCTACGCTCAATCCTCAAAAGAATTGCACAAATTAAATGCGGATTACGGGAATGCAAGCGCATATAGAAATCCATCCTCAATGAAATACTACCTTAATATACCAAAATCCATTCAATCAATACTTAACTTATCATCGATAACTAGAATATTAGACTACGGCACTGGAAAAGGTGGCTTAGTCGAGGAAATTAGATCTTGTCTGCCCGAAGCAATTGATATTCAGGGGTATGACCCGGGAGTACAAGAATACTATGATCTTCCGGATGGCCAATTCGATTTAATTACATGTATTGATGTCTTGGAACATATCGACCGAGGCTCAATATATTCAACATTTCAACAAATCAAAGACAAATCAAAGGGGTTCGTATTTTTCGCTATTGACTTAATTCCTGCTAAAAAAGAGCTGCTAGACGGCAGAAATGCTCATATCACTCTTGCACCATCAGACTGGTGGTGCCAACAACTCAAGCAACACTTTCGAATGGTCACACTCTTCGACCAAGGATGGTTAGAAGATGGGACAATTTATCCAATTCAGCTGTTCGGGTGCGCCACTAATCATCTTCACTTCTTACCATCAATGAGCAAATTCATTGAATCGACAGGTATCGCCAGCACTAGATGGGAGTATGACCCGAAGTCACGAGGCTTTAAGATTAAAGCTCTACAGCCGTAAATTGATAGATAAATCATCACAAGTCTCTAAAGCATACTTTTAGATATTTCTCGTAAAGTTAAATATATAATTCAATTGTGACAAAACTCAAATCGCTTAAGCATATTTATATACCTATAGAGCCGACTAGCGTAGAGTGCGTTAATGCGCAAATAATGTCAATTCTTAGACACCCTTCTACAAGAAAGTCATAAGTTCATCGAGACTTTTGAAGCTTAAGATCATCTTTAAAGGGTAACTTTCAATTGATATGTCTAAAGAAATCTTGCAGAAAAAGAGGACTATAATCTATCCTGTGCAGTAAATAAAAGGCCTTCCGCCAAATCACTACTAAAAGATTGCTGTCTTAATAATACCCAATGAAGAGCAAATTAGCAAATTAATAATCCAAGCAGATATCAAATCTTATTGGAGATTCTAGCAATCAGTCGGCCCAAAGATCTAATACTTTATAAAGATTTCTTCCTAGAGCTGCCGTTTTAAGAAATTAATTGCACCGTTTCAACTCTAAATCAACTGACTTAATTAGAAAAATTTTCGAGCATAAATTGGCCATCTAAAATTGAAGGAGAATTCAGAATAAATCAACAATATTAAAATTTAAGGAGGAAAAAATCTTTTTCAAGCAAATTTATAAAGTTAAGCTATTATGATACAAAGGTCTGGATGTACAGATAAGGCTTGAACGAATTATTTAATGTCCTAAGAAATTCGGACCAATTGAAATTGACGGCCCGCAATTAAGCATAAACTGTTGAAGACTCGCGTTAGTTCAGCTGGCAACATAAGCCTCAACCTGATCGCTGACCCGGCGCAGGCCAGCCAGCCCGTCGCGCTCGAGATTGCGCACGCGATCACGACTCATGCCGAGGATGCGGCCGATACCTGTCAGGCTCATCGGATCTTCACCATCCATGCCGTAACGCATTCGTAGTACTTGCTCCTGAAGATGGGGCAACTGGCCTAGCAGGCTGCGCAGATCACCCTTCATGCAGTCCTCTTCCACATGGTCGCTAGGAAGATCACCGTCACCAGCCAGAAGTTCCAGAAGCTCCGTGTCGTCGCCATCGCCCACCTTCATCTCCAGACTCACAGGCTGCCGGGCGCGACACATTAGATCTTTAACGTCGTCTTCGGGCAAATCAACGAAATCGGCAAGCTCGCTGACAGTAGGGGTACGACCCAACTCCTGGCTAAGCTCCCGTTGTCCTTTCTTGAGCTTGTTCAACATCTCAGTGATGTGAATTGGCAGGCGGATGGTGCGGCTCTTCTCCGCGATTGCACGGGTGATGCCCTGACGGATCCACCAATAGGCATAGGTAGAAAACTTGTAACCACGGGTGGGATCGAATTTCTCTACACCCCGGACAAGTCCAATTGTTCCTTCCTGAATCAGGTCCAGGAGCTCCATATTGCGCTTGGTGTACTT
This sequence comes from Synechococcus sp. AG-670-A05, assembly GCA_003211535.1. Taxonomy (GTDB): domain Bacteria; phylum Cyanobacteriota; class Cyanobacteriia; order PCC-6307; family Cyanobiaceae; genus Parasynechococcus. Next base: position 35,201 of record QCSJ01000007.1, read on the forward strand.
CTTTGCAACACTCACCACCAGGCGCAGGTTGGCCGCCACCATTCTCTCCTTGGCGCGACGGCCATGTTGAAGCTTGCGCTTCAGCTGAAGCGAGGTCAGGCCAGAAGCCTTGGCCAGCTTGTCGGCTGAAGGCTTGTCGCCATCACGACTTTCAAGTTCAGTCTGAAGCGCCTCGATGTCCATCAGATCCTGAACCTGACGGCCAAGGGTGATCTCCTGTTCGTGGGTCAACAAAGGCACACGACCGATGTCTCGCAGGTAAGAGCGCACTAGATCCACGTCGACACTGACACTTCGGGCCGCAGTTGCAGGTTTTGAAGCAGTCGCAGGTTTTGAAGCAGTCGCAGCTGTAGGAGCCATGGAGCTTCTTGTAGTTATATGAAGCGTACTCCTAAGAAACGTAAACGAGCTCTCAGGAAGGGAGGGCTAGAGCGATTTGGGTAGAAATACCTGTGGCAGTGAGCAGCTGCGGAAGGTTCACCAACAGCCATTCGGCTGTTTTGAGATAGATAAGAGTCCCGGCCACATCCGTACAGGTGGTGATGAACGGAGTGGACATCAACGCCGGGTCTAGCCCCATCCGATCGAACAGCAACGGGAAGGCCGCACCGGCGGAGGCCGCCAGGGTTGTGATCGCTAGCAGACTCATCCCCACGGACAGGCCCACCAGGGGGCTTTCACCGCGCCACCAGGCGAAGGGCACCACAAGAATCATCATCAGAATTCCCAGAAGGGCTCCGGCCATCGCCTCACGGGCCACAGCCCTCAACGGTCCAAGGGCGCTGATGCTCTGGGTGCTAAGGCCGCGGATCACCACGGTGGAGCTCTGGGCCCCCACGTTTCCCCCCGTGCCCCCCAGCAAGGGAATGAAAGCCGCCAGCAGCACCACCTTCTGGAGCACCTCCTCATTGGCAGCGATCACCTCGGAAGTGAAAAAGCTGGCAACTACCAACACCACCAGCCACACCACGCGACGGCGGGCCACGGTGAACAGATTGCTGCTGAAGTAATCGTCCTCATCGCCAGCCTGAACAGCGCCGGCGGCATAAAGATCACGGGTGGCCTCCTGCTCGATCACATCGATGACGTCATCGACGGTGACGATCCCCACCAGCCGCTGCTCCAGATCCACCACGGGAACCGCCAGGAAGTCGTAACGCTGGATCGTGCGGGCCACCTTCTCTTGGTCGGTGTTGGTGCGAACGCTGAGCACTTCCTCTGTCATCACATCGCGAATCAGGGTTTGGGGATCAGCGGTCACCAGGTCCCGCAAGGACAGGATGCCAGTGAGCCGGCGCTGGGTATCGGTGACGTAAAGGGAATAAATGGTTTCGGTGTCACGGGCACGCCGACGCACAATGTCGAGGGCATCCAGAGCAGTTTGCCGCTCCTTCAGGGCGATGTATTCGGTCGTCATGAGACGACCGGCTGTTTCAGCCTCGTACCCAAGCAGCTCCGCCGTAACCTTGCGTTCCTCCGGACTGAGCTGATCCAGCAGCTGACGGACCACCTTGGCCGGCAGCTCTTCAAACAACCGAGCCCGATCATCGGGAGACATCTCCTCCATCACCTCCTGCATCTCGCCGGAGCGGAGCAGGCTCAGCAGGTTCTGCTGGGTGACAGTGTCGAGGTACTCGTAAACGCTAATGGCCTCGTCCTTGCTAAGAAGACGAAAGGCAATGGCCTGAAGGTTCTGAGGGAGATTGCCGATCGCTTCTGCTACATCCACCGGCTGCACCGGCTCCAGCAACAGCTTGACAGCGTCGTAGTTACCGACGCTGAGCATTGCCTCAAGTTGCCGACTCACCACCTCGGCAAGCAGGTGATGCTCCACGTTGACGCCCACGATCGACTGCCCGGTTCCCTCCGTCATCACTCACCAGCCGGCGCCCAAGTGTATGGCCGTCACAGCCGGTTAATGTCGCGGCAACGTCCCTCTAAATCCAAGGTGATCAACGTCAGCACCGTGACCGTTACCAGCCCCGACGGCAGCAGCAAATCCCTGGGTGACTACTCCGGCAAGGTGCTGCTGATCGTGAATGTGGCCAGCCGCTGCGGTTTCACCAAGCAGTACGCCGGCCTGCAAGCCCTCAACGCGGCCTATGCCGACAAGGGACTTGCGGTGCTCGGCTTCCCCTGCAACGACTTCGGTGCTCAGGAGCCCGGCAGCCTGGATGAAATCAAGAGCTTCTGCTCCACCACCTACGGCGCCGACTTCGAGTTATTCGACAAGGTGCACGCCATGGGCAGCACCACCGAGCCTTACACCACCCTCAACCGGATGGAGCCAGCCGGTGATGTGGCCTGGAACTTCGAAAAATTCCTGGTGGGCAAGGACGGCTCCGTGATCGCCCGATTCAAGAGCGGTGTGGACCCCGACGAACTCAAGGCTCCGATCGAGGCTGCTCTAGCTGCTTGAGCCATCGGCCCAAGCTCAACCCCAGGGAAGCGCCCCCAAGTCCGAGACCAAGGGTGAGGCCGAGAAAACCGACCGCCTCACCCCAGTTACCTGCGGCCAAATCCCTGGCCACCGTCAGCATCCAGCCGCTGAAGGTGGTGAATGATCCACAGAAGCCGACGCCAAGCAGCAGCTGACGCCGTGGAGCGGAGGGCAGGCCGGCCAGCAGGCCCAACAGGACAGCTCCCAGAACATTAACTAGAAGGTTCTGATCCTCCAGTTGCAGGGCCACCTGCCAGCGGAGCAGGGCTCCGGGCACCGCCCCAAGCGCCACCAACAGCAGTTCGTTAAGTTCGCTCCGCAGCGATGAAGACCACTCAGCCATAGGCCCCCAGGCCGTAGCCAGTCGCGGCAGCCAGCACACCCGCCACGATTGAGATCAGTGCCAGGCCTGAAGCGGCCAGCACGTGGCCAGCTCGTAGCTCATTCAGCAACTCCACTGCAAACGTGGAAAACGTGCTGAGGCTGCCGAAAAAGCCCACACCCATCAACAATGCGATGCCGTGGCTGGTCGAACAACTCTCCTGCGATACCAGCACAAGGCCGAGGGCAAACGAAGCGATCACGTTCACAGTGAAGGTGCCCCAGTGCTTCTTGGGCACAATAAGTTCGACGTGGTTTATGGCCTTCAATCGCAGCCAGGCACCAGGGATCGCCCCCAGGCCAACCAACAAGGCTTCAGGCGCGGATCCATCCACGGCGCTGCTCACCAGCCAGGGTCTGCACCTGCAGCCAGTCCTGCCCATCGGAGCCAGACCAACGGCGCAGCAGACGCAACGACGTCCCCATCGGCAAGGTCCGCAGTCGCGGCGCCACCGCCAGTGGGCTCACCTGAAACGGCGCCTCAGCGTTGAGATGCAACGGACCACTGCCCCTGCGTCGACGCAGCTGGGGCTGACGGCTGTAACCGCCACCAGCCGGAAGAGCTGCAGGCGCCATCAACGCCACCCCTAGCAGCCAACTCCAGCGCAACACAGGACCCATCAGATGTCCAAAGCCGCCATGTCGAGCTCAGCACTATGGGTTTCGATGAATTCCCGCCGTGGAGCCACTTTGTCGCCCATCAGGATCGTAAAAATGCGGTCAGCTTCAAGGGCATCTTCAATCTCCACCCGCTTCATCGTTCGGGTGGTGGGATCCATCGTAGTTTCCCACAATTGTTTCGGCATCATTTCGCCGAGACCCTTGAACCGTTGGATGGTGTAATTGGCCTTCTCGCCAAAACCCTCCAAAGTTTTTTGCAAATCGCCTTCGTTGTAGCAATAGGTGTGATTCTTACCGCGCTCCACTTTGTAGAGCGGAGGACAGGCAATATAAATATATCCACCTTCCACCAAATCTTTCTGATAGCGGTAGAAGAAGGTTAATAATAGGGTTCTGATGTGAGCACCATCCACATCAGCATCGGTCATGATCACAACGCGATGATAGCGCAGATTTTTCAGATCAAAGTCTTCACCTTTGATGCCCAAGCCTAGGGCTGTGATCAATGCCTGGATCTCCGTGTTTTTGTAAATCTTGGCGTCATCTGTTTTCTCAATGTTGAGAATTTTTCCGCGCAGGGGAAGGATGGCCTGGAATCGACGGTCACGGCCCTGCTTGGCAGATCCACCAGCGGAATCACCCTCCACGATATAAATCTCAGACTCGCTGGGATCTCTCGAACTGCAATCCGCAAGCTTGCCGGGAAGGGTTGAGCTCTCGAGAACGCTCTTTCTTCGCACCAGTTCGCGGGCCCGGCGAGCCGCCTCGGCTGCATTAAAGGCCTGAATAGCTTTCTCCAGAATCAGCCCGATCACGGAGGGATTAAATTCCAGAAACTGGCTGAGAGCATCGCCCACGAGATTGTCGACAATGCCTCGAACCTCGGTGTTGCCGAGTTTGGTTTTGGTCTGACCTTCAAATTCCGGTTCCGGCACCTTAACCGACAACACAGCGGTGAGACCCTCACGGATGTTTTCGCCAGCAAGATTGGAATCGGATTCCTTGCGCTTACCGAGCTTCTTGGCAAAAGCGTTGAGGGTGCGGGTCAGAACCGTTTTCAAACCCTCGATATGAGTGCCGCCATCCACGGTGCGGATGTTGTTGGCAAAGCCGAGGATGCTGTCGGAGTAGGCATCCGCACACCACTGCAGGGCCGCCTCCACCTGCACACCATCCTTTTCCGAATTGACATAGATGATGTCGGGATGGAGGGCATCCTTTTCCTTGTTCATGTAAGCGACATATTCCTTGATGCCGCCCTCATAAAAATAAATTTCCTCGTGGGCATCGCCGGAATCATTACGGGCTGATTCTCGTTCATCGCGGAAGACGATCCGCACACCACCGTTGAGGTACGCCAGTTCGCGCAGGCGCGCTGAAAGAGTGGCATAGTCGAAAAGAATGCCGCCGGTGAAGATCTCCAGATCCGGCTTGAAACACACCGTGGTACCGGTCTGACCGGCCTCCTCTGAGGGCTGCGGCTCAGAGGCAAGGCTGCCGATAGCAGCACCACGCTCAAAACGCTGCTGGTGGACCTGACCCTGGCGGCGCACCGTCACCTGCACCCATTCGCTCAGGGCGTTCACCACTGACACGCCCACACCGTGCAGACCGCCGGACACCTTGTAACCACCAGCACCGAACTTGCCGCCGGCGTGCAGCACGGTGAGCACTGTTTCCAGAGCGCTCTTGCCCGTGCGGGGATGAATATCAGTTGGAATGCCGCGGCCGTTGTCTCTCACCGACGCAGAGCCGTCCTCACCGAGAGTCACCTCGATTTGATCGCAATGGCCCGCCAGGGCCTCATCCACCGCGTTGTCCACCACCTCGTACACGAGATGGTGCAGTCCTCTCGGCCCAGTGGAGCCGATATACATGCCCGGGCGCTTGCGGACGGGCTCCAGACCCTCCAGCACCTGGATCTGCTCAGCGCCGTAGGCGTTTTGAACCTTGGAAGCGTCTCTCATGCAGAAATGACTCAGCCTGGGGACCGGGCTCTGGGTGGCCGCAACAGCTCTGAACCTTGAGCTGGCATTCTCAATCTACCACCGGCTGTCTACAGAGGCATCCAGAGGCCTCTCAAGCGCCATTCCATCCTGGGGTGCAACCCCCGCTCGATTGTTGACGCAGCCGGAACCTTTAGTGATCACTCTGCTGGGACCCACCGCCAGCGGCAAAACAGCCCTGTCCCTGGAGATCGCCGAACGGCTGAACCTGCCTGTGATCAACGTGGACTCAAGGCAGCTGTACCGAGAGATGAGCGTTGGCACAGCCAAGCCGACGGCGGAGCAGCAGGCCCGGGTGCCGCACCATTTGCTGGATCTGCGCAACCCCGATCAGCCGATCACCCTGCAGGAATTTCAGGCGGAGGCCGAACCCTGCATCGCCCGTGAGTTGGAGCAGCGGGGCGTGGCCCTACTGGTGGGAGGCAGCGGGTTGTACCTGAAGGCCCTCACCAGCGGCCTCAAACCACCGGCTGTGCCTCCGCAGGCGCAGTTGCGTGAGCAACTGCGCCGCCTAGGTCAGGCAATCTGTCATCCCCTACTGCTGCAGGCCGATCCGGACGCGGCAGAAAAAATTGCCCCCGCGGATGCCGTGCGCACCCAACGGGCCCTGGAGGTGCTGTATGCCACCGGTCGGCCGATAAGCAGCCAGGCCACCGCGGCACCGCCGCCCTGGCGGGTGTTGGAACTGGGGCTGGATCCGGCCAACCTGCGCCAACGCATTCAGCAGCGCACCGACCAGCTCTATGCCGATGGATTGGTGCAGGAAACCCGGCAACTGGCGGAGCGCTACGGCACTGATCTGCCGCTGTTGCAGACCATCGGCTACGGAGAAGCCCTGCAGCTGATCCAGGGGGCGATGAGCCCAGCGAAGGCGAACCGGATCACCACCCAGCGCACCCGCCAGTTCGCAAAGCGACAGCGCACTTGGTTCCGCCGTCAGCACCAACCCCACTGGCTGGAGCCGGCTACAGAACTTGATCAGGCGATGACGTTGATCGAGCAGCAACTAAGGTAAAGGATGTAGATGTTGTGAACATCGAGTTGTCTGCACCTATCACTGTCTCCGCCTGAATGCCCCCACGCCCCCGTTTTGACCGTCGTGCTCCTGTTCGGGAGCTGCCCAACATCAACGACCGGATCAGCTACCCCCAGTTGCGGGTTGTCGACTCAGATGGCAGTCAGCTCGGGGTGATCAGCAGGGAGGAGGCCCTGGATGTGGCCAAGGATCGCGAACTAGACCTCGTGCTGGTGAGCGAAAAGGCAGACCCACCTGTCTGCCGGATCATGGACTACGGCAAGTTCAAGTTCGAGCAAGAAAAGAAAGCCAAGGAAGCCAAGAAGAAGTCGCACCAGACCGAAGTCAAGGAGGTCAAGATGCGCTATAAGATCGACCAGCACGATTACGACGTACGAATCGGCCAGGCCGTACGGTTTCTCAAGGCCGGGGACAAGGTCAAATGTACGGTGATATTTCGCGGCCGGGAGATTCAGCACACGGCCCTGGCAGAAACCTTGCTGCGGCGGATGGCCAAGGACCTGGAGGAGAAGGCGGAGATCCAGCAGGCTCCCAAGCGGGAGGGCCGCAACATGATCATGTTCCTCACCCCGCGCAAAACGCCCCTGGTGAAAAAAGAGGAGAAAGTGGCAGGACCAACCAAGGCGGTCCGTACTATCCCGGCACCTCCACGGCCCACAGCCGCCAAAGTGGCCGCTAGGCAGGGGTGATCCATCAAGAACCCACTATCCGTGGGTGGCGAAAACAAGATGGACGCTGAAGCAAAGCAATCACAACTGGGCCTACCCCTTACTTTGTTAATGGCCCGGGATGGTTTTCAGGTTGACCCTCGTCATCCCCGGGGTCGTCAATCAGCGGGGGCATCTTTCCTCGATGCCTATCTCAACTATTCCGGCAACAGCCGCCACAGCCTGGTAATTCCCAGCAAGGCTGAAGGCGAGTGGTTCCACAGCCAGGCCAGTGCGGTTCACGCTCATGCCCATACGGAAGCCGTGAGCCTGGATCAATGGGGGAATGCAGCCAGCAGCACCGGCGCGTTTCATCTGCCGGACCCAGGCATCAACCACTGGGCATGGAAGCGCATGCCCTGGGGTGATGGTGCTTTCTCACTGATTGGGATCGTCCACACCCTCTGCAGTTACCACGTTCAAAACGCTCTCGGGCAGTACACCAGCGCCCCCGTGAGGCCCTGGGATGCCCTGATCTGCACCTCCCAGGCTGCCCGCTCCGTGGTGGAAGGCTTTCTGGAGCGCCAAGAAGCCTGGCTGCGACGCCGCAACGAGGCCTACCGGTTCGAGAGGCCCCAACTCCCTGTGATCCCCCTGGGAATCCACACGCATAGCTGGGCACCACCGGTGGACAAGGCCGCGGCTTGCAGGAAGGCCCGTGCCCAACTCGGCATTCGGCCAGAGGCCCAAGTAGTGCTGCTGGCCGGTCGGCTTGACCTGCTGACCAAGTTCCAACCAGCACCGTTGTTGCAAAGCCTGGCGGCTTTGCAACAAACAGAGCATCCCGAGCTGGAGCTTCTGGTGTACGGAGAGGCACCCAGTGCCGAGATGCTGGATTTATGGAAAGAGACATGCTTAGAGCTCGCCCCCTCCCTGAGCATTCACTGGATCCCTGGCCGAGCTCTTGAACTGGCTGGGCCGGTGCGCTGGGCTGCCGATATTTTTGTGAGCCTGTCGGACAACACCCAGGAAACCTTCGGTATTACACCACTGGAAGCGATGGCAGCAGAA
>QCSJ01000008.1 GCA_003211535.1 Synechococcus sp. AG-670-A05
AGAATTGGTCTGCTGGCAGGGAGTAGTTCAACGGCCAGAAATTCCGGTTCTGCCAGATCAACTGTCCTTCAAGCCGCCTAGCACTAATCACATCAACACTGATCTACGACTGCTCCCTAATCCGGGATTGAAGTAATTGCACCCTAGGCAGCTGGGATCGATGGATGCAGTCTCGATAGGCTTCCGATCTGCAATCAGCACATCATGATGCAGTTCAGCAAATAGCGAAGCAGGTGTCCAGTAATCCTTGATACCTAGTGATATGAGTGGATCTCAAGCCTTATAGGGCCTACATTATGGACATACAAAGCAAGACCTCCAGGCACTGAGCCTGCTGCTGTTCAAAGACATGCCCAACTACCTCATAAGACGCCAGGGCTTTTATGGATGGTACTTCCAGCGTCATGTTCCTGCATTGATCTTAGAAGAGATCGGCTGTGCCATGTGGCGACGCAAGGCAGGCAAGAACCTGACTGAAGCCAAGAGAAATGCAGCTGCGTTCATCAAGAGGCAGAGCGACTGATCCAACAGGACAGGGGGCAGCAGCTAACGCCAGAGAAAAAGCTCGCATAACCCATCTCGTGTGTGGATGAAGTGCAAGCAAAACTGGATGCTCATGACCTCTTGCAGGAGACGTCACGAGTGCCCATACACTGAGTCAAAATGTGACCAGTCACTCCCAGGAATGAATAGCTGCATGGACTGGCCCAGGACGTGCTCAGAGGCACTGCAAGGCCGATGAACACGGTTGCGGCGTAAGTTTCCCTTGCAGCTCAGTTGAAGAGCCCTTCACCGACCACATCGTTCGAGTGGCACCGATACCTGACCAAATTGATGGCACACAGCGGCAGAGAGTACGTCCACCAGGTGAAAAGGGATAACGCCTTGGTCTGGAGAGCTAGCGAGCTTCAGATGTGTCAGGCCTCAACAGTGAGAACACGCCTGAGGTTCCTGAATGGTCTGTTTGCCGTTGCTGGGAAGAGGGCTGGGTTCAGTCCAACCCCTTGAAGGACTCACTAAGAGTGTCAAAGTAAGAGCTAAGAAGAAGGAGGTGATCTCCTTGGATAAAGAAGATAAGGACTTCTCCCAACTCCCTCAACACAACAAGCTGCTGCGGCATCTTCTCAGGTGGACCGGGTCATACGCATCAGAGGCAGCGGGTCTGAGGTGGGAGGACATCGACCTGCAGGAGGAGGTGATCCACTTCAGGAGTCACGAAGCACGTCCCTTGAAGAACGACTTCAGCATCAGGACTGTTCCCATCCACACCAGGTTGCTTCCGATCTTTAGACAACAGCAGATTGATGAGCCTTGCGAATGCTTTGTCTTCCCCTGGGTCTACAGCAAAACGAGAGTAAGGTGTGCTTAAGGATTGCATTGGTTACAGATCATTGGAGTTAGCCTGAAGGCAACCCGTGACTGGGCAGCAACGTGTCTCAGGTCTATGGATATCAACAAGTCAGTGATTAGCAGGTTGTTTGGACACACCCCAAAGACTCAGACAGGTGCCTTTGGAGCCGTGGGAATGGAGACGATGAGAAGAGGCTTAGAGCAACTGATCTGGGACCAGATAAATATCAATTTACATTAGTGCCACCTTTAAAAGGCCTCAAAAAAAGACAACCATATCGATACACAAAAGACATACTTAAGGCACCTTCAAGGCCCTTCTAGGTATCGTCACGAGGACAGTAGGTTTGTTATCTGGTTCTATGTCCAACAAATACACATTCGACACAGAGCCTTATGCCTTTGTAGCAGTCGAGAAAGATTAAGGCAAGTTCGAAAGCAGTTCGTTTGGGTATCAGATCTATGAAGAAACCTTGGAGCAAATTCACAGCGACAGGGTTGACCTGCTGATGTGGGCGAAGGAGAAGACCAAGGCGAAGAATCCGTGGGAGATTGAGACTCCATGGGATGACAAGGGGATCTACAAGTTCACCTACGGAACAGGAGATGGATCAAGAGCGCCAAAGCCTGAGCCTGTCTTCACTGATGTTAATGGAGAGAGACTGGACTAAGAGTAGCTATCAATAGCCAAACGTGGCTCAAGAGTCAGCCTGACTGTGGATCAGAAGCCACATATGATTGAGGACAAGACTGGTAGATACTTCAAGGCAAACTTAGGGACCAGATTTCGAGACACTGAAATGAAGTACTGGAGGTGGGTTGCGGCCAAACGTGACCAATAATCTAAATGCTCTGGAAAATTCATCACCACTTGTTTCCACCGATTACATGCTAGTGTGATTGCTAATGGCGTGGTCAATCTACTCCTTTCAGGACATCCGCTAGAACTACATCCTGTGATTGGCAATAATAATAAAGACGCGCTGTTTGCGCTTGTCAGGCAAGAGGCGAATGAGTACCTTGATCAAAAGCTGATTGAATCTCTTTCATAAAATCTCCTCCCTGACGTAATTAGAATTACTGATAGTTTGATAAGTCTTTGTAGCTGCTGATACTCGGCAGATGCACGAGGTTATAAAACAGTAGTACTAGAAGACTGACCTCACCCCCCCCCCCCCCCTTACCGCCCTACTAGAGAAAGAAAAGAAAGAGAATATCCCCCTCTTCCAACCTATCTCCTCATCCCATTTCTCCTCCTACTCAGGATGTGATTAGAAATCACTCTCGTTTTCTATTTGGTGTGTCATCTCCTTATGGTCTGGTCCCATGACCCTGTGCCTTGTGTGCTGGACACCCAAGGCGCAGGGCATATCCAACACAACCTCCCCTCTGACGTAAAGTCATAAACTATTATACTTATCCTTTTTATCCCCTGATGCTTGTTTCCCTCGTTTAGAATATTGAAAATGTTATTAGTGTAGATTCAAAGTGCCCCATCTGTAAGAAAAATGTGAGCAACATAAAAAGGGCGCCAACTTTTACTCTTGATATCATCGCTCACGCTCGGTATAGGAGTAAAGGTTGCAGCTGAACCGTAGAACAAACCAATTCCTGAGCCTACTTCAGAGTCCACACCAAAATCAATCAAACTTGCAGATCAGCTAAGTAAAGTTGAACCTCTATTTTATGGTGCTGTTTGGTGTGCTGCCTACAAAGAACAATTGAGACTCATTGGCAAACAAGCAGGGAGAAAACTCAATTATATGGAATGTAGTATGCCAAACAAAAATCCGTCACAGGTAGAGCAATGTAAGGAAACAGATATTAAAGACATTCCAAGCTGGATAAATCCAGGAACAAATAGTCTGGAAGGGCTCAGTCAATAAACAATCTGGATAGCTTGAGCAGGCTGTAGTTATATAAGTTTTTTGGCCAGATATACACATCCACCAATTAATCTTAAAGCCTCTATACCAAACGAAAGGAGCGCCTTAGAAGAGGTGCTTGGTGTTTTTAGGATTTCAGGGATGGTGTAGACGATCCTCACTAAAGTTTATATTGGGTGCTTCCACGAAGCTTAACGTGTGATCACAAATGGACATCAATGAACCGTAGAATAGGAGTACCCTATCGGATGTGTGTCGGTGATCATCTCCGGCTGGAAACTTTACGCACATCATGTAGTCCAAATCCTCATACCGTCATCATGAAATTCACAAACGAGACAACTGTCGAACGGATCATGGCCTACTTCTGACAGTCATCCACGTCTCAGGATCAGACGAAAACACAGTCTTGGCTGACTACCCAGAAGTCAGGCGGCTCTGGGATGTCTCCTTAGATGTCGGTCCCCTGTTGCCGATCTGAACACGTCTGGACGACGTACCACACGCGACTACCACCTCTCACCCATATACTGATTCACAGAGAAATGGCAAACAACAATACGGCGCTCAGCGTCCAGGAAGAGGAGTAGTTTACGTTTGGGACTTATGCTGTGAAATAAGTCAGAGAACTTACGGTACCAAGAATTCCCTCAGATATTGTGACTGGAGACAATTGGAGAAAAAAGACTAAGAGATATGCAAATCGCTCGTCTTTGAAGCATCAATAATTGATTTATAGGCCCATCTGACGTGAATCGCCTTCCGAATATCGTCTTTGTCAGCGTTACTGCAAACAACAGATGTAAGCCTGTATCGACCGCTACACGGCTGGGAACATGAAACGACTCAAATGAGTCTTTAATCTATTTTATCGTGGATAAGCGCGCCTTCTGTGAGTCGTTGTTGGTCCAGCTGGGCCTGGAGTCTTTCGGTACCAATGCGACTATCACCAGAATTCGTGGCTTTGATGGAGTTGCACCATCCCAGAGTAACAACTTCTGTTGTGTTGATGCCACAGAAAAGCTCTCCGAATTCAGGGGATTGATTGAGATCAATGATTGTCAATATTGCTTTATTGCACAGATCAATTCCGATGATCAGCACCGTGCGCGGTTCATTCCAACCCAGGAAGTGCTTGAGGAGCCCTCAGGAGCGCCACGCAAAATGCAACCGATCATTCAAGAGATGATCCTTGGCCGCAAACTTGGGGTGATGTTGATTCCTGAGTGTGAAGACGACGCAGTTGACGTGATTGCAGGTTTGGTTGAACAAGGGTTTCAGGATCTAGCCTCACAATACCGGGATTTCATCATCGGCCAGTTGGATAAAGCAACGGCCAAGTCCTCGGCCGGGTCTTCTACCTTCATGAAATGACCCAAAGTACAACCTCAGCAACAGAGTGAAACAGGGTCTCTATACCTTCACCTGAATTTAGGTAACATTTGATAAATCGACACTCAGCAAGTATTTGACGAAACCGATTGAGTGGACATCCGTATCATCATAAGGGTCAATGCTGAACTAGTAACTAACATTGTTTCAAGGGAGTGAATCGCTGCCATCCTGCTTAGGGTGTTGCTCCTGAACCTTGTTCAAAAGCAATTAGTGGTAAAAAAAACTACCTGCAAGTTCCGCAACCACCTCCAATGCCAATTGACAGTACTGATAAGAAGCTCAATCGAAAGACTCTTCTGATTGCGGTCTGGGCCTGTTTACTGCTGTTCACCATGTACAAAGCTGGTTAACCACATGGCATCAAATAGAAAGCTGAAGAAAGCAAAGCTCTTTATAGTAGCTATTGCCCTATCCATAGTTACTTTGTTGTTCGAGTCTTTCTGATTTAGACGTCAATCAAACTTGCGGATCTCACCTGCCACCGCAGCCGCTTCAACCCTTGGGTCGATTACCTATGGTAAAAAGTGTAATATAATGAATCTACATTGATTGACCATGCATTCGATACAGCAACGCCAAACAAAGCAAGTGATGATTGAGGAGGCACGATGCATCAATCAATGTATCATGGAACACTCATGAAGAACAACACTCTTGGCTCAGACCGTTTAATTTGGGGAGGGGTATTCGTTGGATGGCTATTGGGTATATCAACGATGTTGCTACTTGGCTACACACCTGATAACTGCTTCATCTCCAACTGAAACGAATACGGTTTCAATTTGCACTACGCAGGTAGTAAAAACACTAATTGCTAACAAAGCTAGATGACGCTTTGCCTTCATCTTCCCGGCTGGGGCAAACGTGATGTTATCTAGTGAAAAAACAATTCTCTAGCCTTTTATCAACTTAACTTTTTAGGATGTTCGTGTCAACAGCGGAGGAAATCCCTCGATGTTCTTCACAACTGCAACATGCTGGAAGCAGGAATCCATCCATCTAGTTTGCCGCCTCCGAGCAGGACATGGAGCTGCGAGGTTCAGATGCCATTGAGGGTATTGGCCCCCGTTAGGCAAGAGAAACTGTGCCCATTAAGGCAAAAAGAGTGAAGTCATTTATCCAAGGGATACCATTTCCACCACGTATGCAGTAGAGAGCTTTAATACCACCACCTATGTGAGGCGAGTCATAGCCCCCTGTTAAGCAAAGTGACATTCCATTAAAGTCTTCTTGCAAGCGACATTCCATGGGCTTCTTGTTAAGAGGGTGTCGTGTTTGAGGAACAGTGGCCTGAATGGCTATTGAGATCAAAGTAAGCGCATTTACCTTTGTGATAGTCGGTCTAAGAACCCACTGGCAGACCGACTGCAGCGCAGGATCAGTTACGGTTTGTTAGTGTGATATCGAGCAGTGATATCTCCAGATGCCTGAACTGTTCAGATCAAATCGAGCCATCAAGGTATCCCCCTGGATAAGTTAAAAACAGTAAAGGAATTTCACATAATTTTCTGAAGGCACTCCTACTCGCTTCGAGGTGTGAATTTCTCCATTAGATGGTCCCTCGCCTCCTAAAAAATAGTGCAATTCCTCGCTCATTAGAGAGGGAGGAGGGAGTACCCGTCACCCTGGTGCTGTTTTGAGTCAAATGGAGGCCTTCCTGAGGAGATTAATGATAATGGATAAGTCCTAGTCCTTGTATTTTCTATTCTTTTCACATCAAATTTAGGTGCTGAATTAGGCTCCATTTAGAGAAGAATAGTGGCTTTATAATCCCAATTGCTGTTGATCTCACTAGGGTTGAGCCAAGTGACGGGGCTGGCTGGCCGAGCTGGCATGCGGCGGCGGGCGAGATCGGTGCGTTTTCTTTTTTTATTTGTGCGTCGGAAGGGGCTAGGCAGAATAAACAAGACAGGTCCATGGGTCCATTGAATCTGGGCCTACATTGGTGGCTCACAGATTTGTCTAAACCCACTGCAAACACAAGTCTTTCAAGGCATGATCGCGTTCAGCAAATATCAGGGACTTGGCAATGACTTTCTGATCCTGGAAGGTCGCCAAGGTCAGTTGCCGAAATCGATCACCGAACCGGATCCAACCTGGGTCAGGCAGGTTTGTGATCGACGCTTCGGAATCGGTGGTGATGGCTTGATCCTTGCCATGCCATCCCAGGGGCAAGGGGATCTGCGTATGCGGATTTTCAACGCCGATGGCAGCGAGGCGGAGATGTGCGGCAATGGCATCCGCTGCCTGGCCCGTTTTCTCGCGGACAGCGATGGTGACACCCCTGGCAAAAGCTGGTCGATCGAGACGCCGGCGGGCCTGATTCGTCCAGAGCTGCAGAGCGATGGTCAGTTGCTCGTTGACATGGGTGCGCCCTTTCTCGAACCCTCAAGCATTCCCACAGCACTGCCGTTGGTGGACGGTTTGGCACGGGGAGTGGCCGAGCTGGCAGAGCAATCCCTCGATGTGGCTGCCGTTGGGATGGGAAACCCACACGTCGTGGTGCCTGTGGATGACCTCAGCTCAATTCCTTTTGATGCGTGGGGTGCGGCCCTGGAAGTTCATCCTCTGTTCCCGGCTAAGACCAACGTGCATTTCCTGCAGGTTCACGCCCGTGATCGTCTTGAGATTCGCGTCTGGGAACGTGGTGCGGGCCGAACGTTGGCCTGTGGAACGGGAGCTTGCGCCACTCTTGTGGCAGCGGTACTGCTTGATCTTGCCGATAACCGTGCCGAGGTGATGCTGCCCGGTGGACCGCTGCAGATCGCCTGGCCTGGACGCAGCGGTTCCGTCTTGATGACGGGGCCTGCCGTGGCTGTGTTCGATGGAGTGTTGTCACCGGATCTGATGCCGGCTTGGGAGGTCGCAATGGCCGAACCATCAGCAGCAGCAGGCAAGGCTCCGTTCGACTGCTCTAGTGACTGTGTGAACGGTTGCCAACAACCAGACAACTGTTTGCGTGATGCCGCCCAGCAGCAGGTTCAGGCCTTCCTGAACAGCACCTCCTTGGACGCCATGCTGAATCTGGCCAGTGACTCTTTGGAGCAACGGACCCAAGCTCGGCTTGAGCGTGACACCCTCTGAGCTTTACCTCGATGCAGCGGCTACAACACCGCCGCTGCAAGAGGTGATCGACTGCATCAACGCTGTGCAACGGCACGCTTGGGGGAATCCCAGCAGCCTGCACGGGACTGGGCTGATGGCCGCCGAACGTCTGGCAAGATCCCGGCAAGCCATCGCCGGACTGTTCAGTGCCCAGGTGGATGAGCTGATCTTCACCTCAGGTGCCACCGAATCTGTCCACCTCGCGTTGTTCGGTGTTGCCGCCGGTTGTCCACCCGGACGCTTGGTGATCTCAGCTGTGGAACATCCCGCGGTGGAGGGCGCAGCGGCCCAGCTCGAACAACGGGGGTGGACGGTGGATCGTTGGCCCGTGGACGCGACCGGTCTGATTCGCATGGAGTTGTTGGATCAGCTGTTAGCACCACCAACAACGTTGGTCTCCCTGATCTGGGGACAGAGTGAAGTGGGGACGGTGCAACCGGTCCCGCTAGTGGCTAGTGCCTGTCGGGAAAGGCGAATTCCCTTTCACACTGACGCAACTCAGCTCATCCCCCAGGGGCTGTTGGACTGGTCCGTATCAAGCATCGATCTTCTCACATTCTCGTCCCACAAACTTCAGGGTCCACGGGGGGTTGGGGTGCTGCTGCATCGCCCAGGTCTACTTGCGCAACCGTTGCTGTCCGGTGGGGGACAGGAGGGTGGCTATCGCGCTGGAACAGAACCAGTTGCGCTGATTGCCGGGCTTGCACTGGCTTTGAAACAACTGCCGACATTCAACCCGGAGCAGTCGTTGCCCCCAGGTTCCACGCCGCAGATTCGGTCCATGCGTGATCGTCTGCAGTCGCAGCTGGCTACCATCCCGTCACTGACGGTTATCAATGCCACGGAGGAACAGCGGCTTCCTCACCACCTGGCATTTCTGATTGGTGACGTCACTGGCCATCCACTCTCCGGGCGGCGATTGGTGCAGCAGTTGTCCCGCTTGGGGCTAGCCTGCAGCAGCGGCAGCGCATGCCGTTCCGGCCAGGCCCAGGACAGTGCCGTGCTTACCGCCATGGACGTTGCCCCCAGCTGGAGACAATCGTTGCTGCGTTTCAGCCTTGGTCCCTGGTTGACCAACGATGATCTCGAGCTCGTTCCGCGCCTGTTAAGCCAGGCGATTGACGCCTGCACCTGAGAGGCTGGTGGCCCATCTGTGAACCTGCAGACGTGCCTGAAGCCCAGAAGCCGAGCCTCCCCGCCGATCTGATGACAGCAGAAGCTGATCTGCTCGACGCCCTCAAGGCAGCTTTGGCCTCAGGCAAAGCTGCCCGTTGGGGCGCGACCCTCCGATTTGAAAATCTACGGCTACTTCCTGTGGCGCTGCGGCTGTTTAAAGCTCTTCGGTCAATGGATGAATCCTGTCGGCTGCTCTGGCCGGATGCGGGGGCCGCAGCGCTGTCACGGCGTGATGCACCGGATCTAGCCGAATACATTCTCGACTTTAACCAGTGGTCGGCGGGTGGGGAGTCCGATGGACTGGTGTTGGCTGTCGGTCCGCAGCCCTCGGACTACGAGCAGTTCATGGCCATATGCCAAGGCCATCGCGCTTCAGTGGTAATGCTGAACGGCCGTTTGGAGGATGCTGCCGTCGGGATCGGCAGCGTGGCTCGCGAACGACGTCGTGGCTTCGTCTCTTCCTGGCAGCAGGCGTACTTGCTTCAGCCTCTGGACGGTGGGGCGCTGATGCGTAGGTTCCCCGATGATTGGGCTCTGTATCGACTTGATCCCGACGGTTACCGACATCTGGCAGCCATGGACAATCGCCCGGATCCCGAGCAGATCTCCGCTCTACTGGCCGGTGAGGACGCGGACAGTCTCAAACAGCAGCTAAAAAGCGTGGATCGCTTCATCGACGGCCTGCGCAGCTGACAAAGGCTTGATCCGACCACAACCTCTCCGTAAGGTTCGACTCGAAGCAGTGATCTCATGCAGCGACGGTTGCCCCTCAGCTCCATCACGCTTCTCGACGGCCTGGCCGTCGCTGCAACTGTGGCTGCCTTGGCCGGGGTGGTTTGGTCACCCAAGCTGACCAATGCTATGGCCCGGGCAACGGGAAATATCAAGCCTGTTGAGGTAAGTGTCGACGTCCGTCACCTGCAGGTGGTCGATTCGGAGGCGTTCTTGGACGGCATTCGTGAGGAAGGGACCGTCAGCATCGTGATTCGCAACCAGCCGGCCGGTCGCGTCGCCTTGTTATCGGTGGAGGACATCAGTCCTCCCCTGACCCGGCTGCTGCGGGATGGAACGGTTCTCGAAGCGGAAGACACCAGCCCGGCTCAGGCTCTGCATGCCCGCTTTCGGCTGAAGGCCGATGCGGAGACAGGTTTATCCGGCGTGGTCTTTGGAGGGACCAAACTCAAGGTCGGTAGTCCTGTAGAACTTGAAGGGCGGCTCTACCGGGTCAATGGTTATGTCAGCGGCGTGACCCTTCCATGAGCCTGCGTTGGATCAACTCGGCTCTGGCGTTTATCTTGCTCAGCCCAGGAGCAGCGGTTCACAGCACGGAACACTTGCTGGAACCGAGCCCTCCCACCAGCCGTCAGGGACTGCCCGGACCTGCTCAACGTCCTCTGTGCCCGGCACTCCAACGCGCGGTCGAGAATTCGCTCGGCCCCTACACTGCTCCCTGGAGCGTCAGCGTTCTGGACGAACGAGGCCAACTCCTGGCGGACATCAATGGTTGGCTGCCCAGGATCCCCGCCTCCAATCAGAAGCTGATCAGTTCAGCCTTCGCTCTCGATCGCCTCGGGCCTGATTTCCGTCTGAAGACCGAGTTGCTCCGCCACGGCGACGGCAATCTGGAGATTGTGGGTGAGGGGGATCCGGATCTCAGCATCGCCGAGATCCAGCGATTCATCATGGTGGCTCTTAGCCGAGGTGGTTCTAGATCGTCAACGACGACTGGGTCTCCCCTTCAGCTTATGCTGAGGGAGGAGCCACGGGCTCGCTGGTGGCCCAGTGATTGGCCCTCGGTTGATCGCAGCTACGCCTACGGAGCACCGATTACCAGGCTCGCCCTCACGAGCAATGCTCTGCAAATGGCGGTGATGGATCCGGCCCTAAGGCTGGAGAGGATTCTATCTACAACCGTAAACCAACAGGGGGGAAGCCTTCTCCTGGTAAGAGTAAATCCTGAACAGCGGGAAGCCGCTCTCGCTCGAGCCAGGTCCGCTGAGCCTGTGGTGATCCACCGCGAGCTGTCCGCTCCGATGCATGGTCTGCTCAGCCTGGCCAACACCGAGAGCCACAACTTCACAGCTGAAGTGCTCATGCGTGAAGCGGCGAATAACTGGGATGTGGTTGAGGCCTCGCAGGCCAACACACGCTGGCTGCAGGCCCAGGGAATTCCTGTCCAGGGTCTTCGCATCCGGGATGGAAGCGGGCTTTCCAGGGGCAATCGCGCGACCAGCAGAACCTTGTCAAGCCTGCTCTGGCGCATGGCGCAGCATCCGTACGGTGCCTTCTATCAAGCATCGATGGCAATTGCCGGACGCCGTGGCACTCTCTGGAGCTTCCAACGTGGCACGCCCCTTACCGGAGAGTTCTGGGGCAAAACAGGAACGCTCCGGGGGGTGAGTTCCCTCAGCGGAATTTTGAAGACAACCAACGGGCCTCGGTATGTGAGCATCATCGCCAACGGAGCGTCGGCACCGCGAGGCGTCATGGGGGATGTGCTGCTGGCCGTTCAGCGCATCAGCCGGTGCCCTTCATGGAACGCAGCCGGGAAGCCGCACGACGGCCACGGGTGATCGGAACAGCCTTGCCCTCGGTGTCGTCGACTTTGGGGTTATCACTACTAACTGTCTGAAACTTCACCAGTTCCTGGCGGCCGGCCATTACCACCTGCGCCATTTCCTTGAGACGGACTTCCAGTTCACCCAGGGTCTGTTCCGCATAGCGGTTGGCTCCATCCTGAACGGCCGCCGCTTCCTTGCGGCTGCGTTGAATCAACCCCTCACACTGCTGCTGGGTCTGTTGCCGGAACTGCAGAGCATCGGTGTGGAGTCGCTCGGCTTCCTCGCGGCTCTCTCTTTGTAGGCGCAAGCCTTCGCGGCGGATGGTCTCTAGTTCCTGCAGGGACTGCTGACGACTGACCTCATGCTGCTCGGCGTGCTGTCTCTTGATCTCAGCCGCATCCAGTTCCAGCTGCTGGCGACGCTGCTGCGCCTCCTGTTCCAACTGCTGTCGGCGAGCGGCGAACTGCTGCTCTTGCTGCGCCAGCTTGCTCTGCATCTCCTGTTCCAGCTGGGCGCCCTGTTGACGGGTGGACTGCAGCAATTGCTCGCATTGCTGCCGCGTCTGTTCGCGAAGCTCGAGAACCTGACGCTCCGCCTCCTGACGCACCGAGGCGGTGCTCACCAACTGTTCGTGCTGCCTCTTGGCCTGCTGACGGATCTCGTCGGCCTGCTGCTTAGCCGTGTTGATGAACCCATCGCGTTGCTCCAGCAGCTGAGCCGCACCCTCGAGCTCCTTGGGCAACGTCTCACGGATTGCATCCAGAACTTCGACGGCATCACTCTCGTTGACCAGACGTCCGCCGCTGAAGGGAATGCGGCTGCCCTCAAGAAGAACATCCTCCAGCTGATCCAGATGATCTAGGACAACAAGGCGAGCGTCGCTCATGTCACCGGGGTGGGAAAGCCGAATTAAAGAGCCTGTTCAGGTCCTTGGCCACCTCCTTGGGAACCATGTGGTCGACGGAGCCGCCGAAACGGGCGACCTCTTTCACCACAGAGCTGCTCAGGAAGCTGTGACGGGTTGATGTCGCCAGAAAAACCGTTTCCAAATCTGCGGCCAGAGACCGATTGGTGTGAGCGATCTGCAACTCGTACTCGAAGTCGCTCATCGCACGCAGCCCGCGCAGGATGAGATCGGCTTGATGGGTAGCTGCGCAGTGGACCGTCAACCCGTCGAAGCTGACCACATCTATGCCATCGAGGTGACGGGTTGCTGCTTGGATCTGATCGATGCGCTGATCCACGCTGAAAGCCGGTTTCTTGTTGGGATTCGACAGCACGGCCACCGTGACCGTCCCGAATAGGGCAACAGCCCGTTCAATCAGATCCATGTGGCCATTGGTCAGCGGATCAAAACTGCCCGGGTAGAGCGCCCTCATCCACAGAAACCTGGATTGATTGGATCTTATGCAGCGGTTTGATCCCTAGATTTCCCGTAACGCTGGTTGACCCATGAGCCTTGACGCCGACGCCAAGAAGGTGCTGCTGCGCAAAATTCCTCACGGACTGTTCGTCTGCGGAGTTCGCGATGGCGATGAGGTGAATGGTTTCACCGCCAGCTGGGTGACCCAGGGATCGTTCGAGCCGCCTCTGGTGGTGATGGGCGTGCGGGCTGACAGCACCAGCCACGGGATCATCGAACGCACCAAACTTTTTTCTGTGAACATGCTCAAGGCCGACCAGAAGGATCTGGCAGCCGTATTCTTCAAGCCTCAGAAGGGTCTGGGCGGTCGCTTTGAGGCTGCTCCATTCCAGAACGGCCCCCTCGGCCTCCCCTTGCTGGAGGGCGTGATTGGGGGCGTGGAGTGTGAGCTTGTGGGGCAGATCCAGCACGGTGATCACACCGTTTTTGTTGGGGAGGTCAAGACCGCCCGCCTGCTGGAGGACGGTGAGGCCTTGACCATGGCGAGCACAGGCTGGAATTACGGCGGTTGAGCGGCCGTTGGCGGGATCAAGGACCATGCCGCCGCTGCTGACTCAGCCGGATTTACTCGAACGCCGACTGAAGGAGATTCCTTCGGAGCCCGGCTGTTATCTGATGCGAGATGGAGAGGACAGAATCCTCTACGTCGGCAAGTCCAAATCACTGCGCAGTCGCGTCCGCAGCTACTTCCGCAATCGCCATGACCTTTCGCCGCGCATCCGTCTGATGACGCGTCAGGTGTGCGAGATCGAATTCATCGTCACCGACAGTGAAGCGGAGGCACTGGCCCTTGAATCCAATCTGATCAAAAACCATCAACCGCACTTCAACGTGCTGCTGAAGGACGACAAGAAATATCCTTACCTTTGTATCACCTGGAGTGAAGCTTACCCGCGCATCTTCATCACGCGGCGGCGGCGATTCCGCAGTCCCCTCGACCGCTTTTACGGCCCTTACGTTGATGTCGGACTGCTGCGTCGAACGCTGTTTCTGGTGAAGCGGGTGTTTCCGTTACGCCAGCGACCGCGACCGTTGCATCCCGATCGCACATGTCTGAACTACAGCATCGGCCGCTGCCCGGGGGTCTGCCAGGAAAAGATCAGCTCCGAGGACTATCACCGCACCCTTCGCAAGGTGGCCATGGTGTTTCAGGGGCGCAGCGACGAATTGCAGCGTCTGCTCGATGAGCAGATGAACCGATATGCCGAGCGCCTGGACTTTGAAGCTGCTGCTCGGGTCCGCGATCAGCTCCAGGGCCTCGACCAGTTGACCGCCGATCAGAAGATGAGTCTCCCTGACTCAAGCGTCAGCAGAGACGTTTTAGCGCTTGCCTGCGATGAACGCCTGGCCGCAGTTCAGTTGTTTCAAATGCGGGCCGGAAAACTTGTGGGGCGCCTTGGTTACACCGCCGATGCAACCGCTCTTGAGCCTGGTCTGATTCTGCAACGGGTGATCGAAGAGCACTACTCCCAGGTGGATGCGGTCGAGGTGCCGCCTGAGTTGCTGGTGCAGCACCCCCTCCCGCAGCAGGAACTTCTTGCGGAATGGCTGACGGAGCAACGTGAACGCAAGGTGCAGATCCACTGTCCCAAGCAGCGACAGAAGGCAGACCTGATTGAATTGGTGCAACGCAATGCTGAATTCGAACTGCTGCGGGCGCAGCAGGGTCAGGAACAACAGGCTCTAGCCACCGAAGATCTGGCTCAGCTGCTGGAGCTGCCCACACCACCGCGCCGGATCGAGGGCTATGACATCAGTCATATCCAGGGCAGCGATGCGGTTGCGTCCCAGGTAGTGTTCATAGATGGGCTGCCTGCCAAGCAGCACTACCGCAAATACAAAATCCGCAGCAGCAGCATCCAGTCCGGCCACAGCGATGACTTCATGGCGATGGCCGAGATCATGCGCCGGCGTTTCCGCCGTTGGGCCAGGGCCAAGGCTGAAGGTGGGGATTTGGGTGCCCTACGCCACAAGGGTGGCAGCGCCCTGCAGACCGACGGTCTCAACGACTGGCCCGATGTGGTGATGATTGACGGCGGCAAAGGTCAGTTGTCGGCGGTGATGGAAGCGCTGCGGGAGCTGGATCTCCACGAGGATCTCAATGTCTGTTCCCTGGCCAAACAGCGTGAGGAGGTGTTTCTCCCTGGCGAGAGTCAGCCGCTGGAGAGCGAGCCTGACCAACTCGGCGTGGCATTACTGCGTCGCCTGCGGGACGAAGCGCACCGCTTCGCCGTGAGCTTTCATCGGCAGCAGCGCGGACACAGGATGAAGCGGTCGCGCCTGTCTGACATCCCAGGGGTGGGCCCCAAACGCGTGAAGGATCTGTTGGCGCACTTCCACTCCATCGATGCGATTCAGCTGGCTTCCGTCGATGTGCTGGCCAAGGCACCGGGAGTGGGTCCAGCCCTGGCTAGGGACATTCACGGGTTCTTCCACCCTGACGAGGATGCCCGGCAGGATGACGGTTCCGAACAGTCCCCTGCACACATCGCATGATCCGTTGTCTGCTTTTGTTGTGCTGCCTGATGGGACTGCTGGGTCGGCCGGTTCTTGCCTCACCGGGACTGTGCACCGGCCCCGTCTGTGCCGATGACATCACCCGCAGCGCGAAGAATCACTGGCAATTGATCCTTCGCCTGAACGACCAGCAGGGCCACCGCGAGAAAGTCGTCATGGACTGCCGTGCCGGCGTGCTGAGTCCGTTCGCAGGGCAGGTGGACCGGAGTTACGCCACCGCCGTTGGGCGACGGGCCTGCCGGCTGGCAGGAGAGGCAGGCTGAATGGACATCACCCTGGTCTTTCCCCATCAGCTGTTTGCTGATCATCCGGCGCTTAAGCCAGGCCGCGGTGTGGCTCTGATCGAGGATCCTCTGCTGTTCGGCACGGATTCGCAATGGCCCTTGCGGATGCATCAGCAGCGCCGGCTGCTGCACCGCGCTTCGATGACTGCCTACGCCGAGCAACTGCGGCGGCGCGGCTTCAGCGTGATTCATCAGCGCCATGACGCTGCGCCAGACACCGATGGCCACCTGCGGCTGTTGTACGCGGCGGGGTATCGCCACTTCCACCTCGTTGATCTGGTGGATCAGTGGCTCGAACGTCGGTTGAACACCTACGCGCAACGTGCCGGACTGCAGGTGACTGTGCTGCCGACACCGATGCTGCTGACCCCCGCTGCCGTGCTCGAGCAGCATTTCGGCACGGGCAAAAAGCCATTGATGGCAAGGTTTTATGAGATGCAGCGGAAGCGTTTAGGGGTCCTGATTGAGCCTGATGGGCGCCCCGTCGGCGGCCGGTGGAGTTTTGATGCCGACAACCGCAAGAAACTGCCGAAGGGCATTAGCGTTCCACCGATACCAGTCGTGTCGACATCGCCTACGGTGGAAGCGGCACGGCAGCAACTGGTTCATGAGAACCTGCCCGGGCTCGGCAAGCTTGATGGGTTCCACTACCCCATCGATCACGACGAAGCTTCGTGCTGGCTCGACAGCTTTCTGGATGAACGCCTACTCCAGTTCGGTGTTTATGAAGACGCCATCAGCACCCAGCACCGGGTGATGTGGCACGGCGTGCTGACCCCGATGCTGAACATTGGCCTGCTTACGCCCCAGCAGGTGCTGGACCGCACCCTTGCGAGGGCCGAAGCCGGCGATGTTCCGCTCAACTCCTTGGAGGGCTTCATCCGTCAGATCATTGGCTGGCGCGAATTCATGGCTGCCATGTACCGTCTCCATGGAGATGCGATGCGCTGCGGAAATTTCTGGAATGTTGAGGATCGGCCGATTCCTGAGGCCTTTTATACCGGCAGCACAGGCCTGCCCCCGATCGACGACGCCATCGGCCACGCCCTTGCCACGGGCTACTGCCACCACATAGAGAGGTTGATGCTGCTGGGCAACGTGATGCTGCTCTGTGGCTTTCATCCGACGCGGGTCTACATCTGGTTCATGGAGCTGTTTGTCGATGCCTACGACTGGGTGATGGTGCCCAACGTCTACGGCATGAGTCAATTCGCCGATGGCGGCATCTTCACCACCAAGCCTTATGTGTCTGGCTCGAATTACGTCCGCAAGATGTCGGACTACCGAAATGGTGAATGGTGTGAGATCTGGGACGGCCTGTTCTGGAGTTTCATCCAACGCCACGAATCCTTTTTCAGGAGTCAGTTCCGCCTGGCGATGATGTCGCGGAACCTCGACAGAATGGCCAAGGAGACGCTGTTGAACCATCAGCGCCGGGCTGCTGATTTTCTTGACGGCCTCGCCTGAGACCTGCGTAATGTCGCCTGAGTGCGGTTGCGCTGATGACCCTTCCACCTGAGGCCTATCTCTGGTTCAAGACCCTTCACATCGTTGGTGTCGTCGTCTGGTTCGCCGGATTGTTCTATTTGGTGAGGCTGTTCATATATCACGTTGAAACCGCTGCTCTTGCTGAAGAGCTGCAGCAGCCCTTCCGAGATCAGTACAGCTTGATGGAAAAACGCCTTGCCAACATCATCACAACGCCGGGAATGGTGGTGGCGGTGGCGATGGCCATCGGCCTGTTGGTGGCCCAACCCAGCTGGTTGCAACAAGGTTGGATGCACGCCAAGTTGGCTTTTGTGGCAGTTCTTTTGGCTTACCACGTCGCTTGCTATCGGCTGATGGGACAACTGCAGGCCGGGACCTGTCAGTGGAGCGGCAAACAGCTGCGGGCACTAAATGAACTTCCCACCTTGCTGTTGGTGATTGTTGTAATGCTGGTGGTGTTCAAGAGCCAGTTCCCGACCGGAGCTGCCACCTGGTTCATCGTTGCGTTGGTGGTGTTCATGGCCGCCTCCATTCAGTTCTATGCCCGTTGGCGTCGCCTGCGGGCCGAAGCCCAGGCTGTCGCTGGAGGCTGAGATGAGTCACCCCTTGCGCACAGTTCTAGCCGACGTTGGCCCCGAGAGCTGCCCAAGCTCTCTCAACTTCCATTGCCACACGATCTGCAGTGACGGCAGCCTCGATCCCCTCGCGTTGATTCGCCAGGCCGCCGAGCGTGGGCTCTCTCACCTCGCGGTGACCGACCACCACACTTCACAGGCCTTTCAACCAATGGCGGATTGGCTTGAGGCACAACGTAATCAAGGTGCAGTGGTGCCAACACTTTGGAGTGGGATGGAGATCAGCTGCCTGCTCAAAGGCTGCCTGGTCCATGTGCTGGCACTGGGGTTTGAAATGGGCCATCCAGCTCTGGAGCCTTACAGTCGAGGAGATGCTGTCGTCGGAGAGGCATTACGGGTGGACTCCGTGGTCAAGTCAATCCATGAAGCCGGTGGGTTGGCTGTGTTGGCACACCCGGCCCGGTACCGGTTGGGGCATGACCTGCTGATCGATGAAGCCGCCAGGCTTGGCTTTGACGGTGGTGAAGCCTGGTACGACTACGACATGCAAACTGTCTGGGCGCCCAGTCCGATGATCTGTGAGGCCATCGATCGCCAACTGGCCAATCTTGGCCTTTTGCGTACGTGTGGCACCGACAGCCATGGAATCGACCTTGGTGGCCGCTAAGTTCATTCCATCTCAGTTTTGGTCGACATGGGCTTCTTTGATCGTTTTCTGAACCAGGATTCGAAAGACGCTGACAACACGATCAAGCCACGCAAGCCAGCCAAGGAGAAACCGGCCGAGTTCTTCCTGGATGCTGA
Source organism: Synechococcus sp. AG-670-A05 (assembly GCA_003211535.1). GTDB lineage: Bacteria > Cyanobacteriota > Cyanobacteriia > PCC-6307 > Cyanobiaceae > Parasynechococcus. The sequence continues at coordinate 18,565 of QCSJ01000008.1, forward strand.
TTCCTCCTCATCCCTAGGAGACGTGAATTACATGCGCGAATCGAAGACGATTCGCCGCACCTTCCCAGGCACCGCGAACAGCCCCGGGACGAAGGAACAGATCATGACGGTGGCAGCAGAGACCGAATCTGTGGATAAACGCAGTGAGGGCCTTGGAGGCACTTTGAAGAAGGAGGAGTCGATCGATCTGACTGCAGGGATTCCCAAGCCCGTGAAGAAGACCTTTGCCGAAAAGGTCACCTCTGACGAGATGAACAAACGGCTGCGCGGCACGGCAGTTACGTCAGTGAATACACCAGCAGCAGCGAACGCCGCACCCGTCGCCCGTAAGGAGATCCTCAAAGCTGAGGAGGCCCCTCAATCCAAGGTGGGCCAGGCCGCAGCCTCATCCAAGCCTGGTTCCATCGATCCCTTCCGCCAGATGGTGCGGGACCTCAACAAGTGACTTCTCCCCGCTCGATTCGCGCTTCACTGCTGCTCACCAGGTCTTTCAACAAAGCCAGCTGATCAGGAGTCGCGCCCGTCCAGAGGTTTCGGTTGTACGCCTCGAGCAGGCGTTCAGCCATGTCCCGAAGAACCCAGGGGTTGCGAGCGCTGAGAAAACCCTGATTGACGGGATCAGCCAGCCATCGATTGCACAGTGCTCCATAGAACCAATCCGGAACACGGTCGGTCGCAGCGTCGTAGGCGAAAAGATAATCAAGACTCGCCCCCATCTCAAAGGCACCTTTGTAGCCGTGTTGCTGCATCCCCTCTATCCAGCGGGGATTCAGCATCCGACTGCGCATCACCTTGTCCAGCTCCTTCTCCAGCCGATGCAGGCGTGGACGCTCACGGCGTGAGTGGTCGCCGAACCAGAGCTGGGGACGCTCCCCTGAAACCAGCTCGGCCGCGGCACTCAGGCCGCCGTGAAACTGGTAGTAGTCATCGGAATCGAGCAGGTCGTGCTCACGGTTGTCCTGGTTGTGCAGAACGACCTGCACTGAAGACAGGGCCTGTTCCAGGCCGGAGCGATCCGGAACAGCTCCTGATGAGCCGTCGTAACGCCATTGGCTCCAGCAGAGGAAAGTCTCACCCAGGTCCTGGCGCGACTCCCAGGCACCGTTGTCGATAAGCGCCTGCAATCCCGCGCCGTAAGCCCCAGGGGCAGAGCCATAGATGCGCCCCTGAGAACCGTACCTACGGGTTAGGCCTGCAAGGGGATTGATCGCCTCCGGTTCCTCCAGCATGGCCACCATGCGCTGTGCCTGATTCACCCAGCCCACCAGCTGCGGGAACGCATCCCGGAACAGACCTGAAATACGCAACACCACATCGACACGAGGTCGCCCCAGGAGTTCTGCAGGGATCACCTCCAGATCCACAAGACGCCGTGTCGGGCCGTCCCAGACGGGGCGAACGCCGACCAGAGCAAGCAGCTGAGCGATGTCCTCTCCACCGTTGCGCATGGTGGCGGTTCCCCACACGGACAGGGCCAGATGCCGCAGGGGTTCTCCTTCCTCCTGAAGATGCAGATCCAGCAGCTGTTCAGCGGAGCGTCGACCGAGATCCCATGCCGCCTCCGTCGGCAGTCCACGGAGATCCACGGAATAGAAATTGCGACCGGTTGGCAACACTTCGGGACGACCACGGCTGGGCGCTCCAGAAGGCCCGGCGGTGATTCGACGCCCCTCCAGACCCCGGAGAAGACCTTCACGCTCTGCGTTTCCGCAATCCTTCAGCCGCTGCCACAACTCCTGACAGCGCTGTTTGAGAGGGACTGATCTCTGAATCAGATCATGGAAGGGCAAGACCAGATCGCCTGCGTATTCGTTGAAAATCAGGTGTCTGATCATCAGCAGCGCCTGCTGTTCCAACCAGGCACTGCCATCGCCGACCCGACGGCAGCGCTGACAACCCAGTGACTCCAGCCGCAATTGGTCGGACTGATCGAGGGGCTCGCCGTCCTCCTGACTCCAGGGGTCGAAGGCAAGACCGACTTCCCTGGCCAGCAGCTGGGTCAGACCATGCTGCCCCTGCAGCGGTGGACGGGCCAAGGCCATCAGCAGCTCGACCATGGCATCGTCATCTGGGCATTGGCCATAGCAATGCAGACCCGTTCGGATCTGCGACTCCTTCAGTTCGCAGAGATAGGTCTCCGCCTGGTCGAGACAGCTGTTGAGACGCTCCGGGTTCTGCCTCAGCTCCCGTCGACTTGGAACCCCAGGCCATTCCAGATCTTGCAGGGTGCTCAGCACTTGCCTTTCCAGGATCTGCGTGCGGTCGCCGCCGAGCTGCCGGGCATCCACCAGCTCGTCCAGCAGACCCTCAAGCCGCTGCAGGTCGCCATACAATCGGGCGCGGCCCAAAGGTGGCGTGAGGTGATCCAGCACCACAGCATGGCCTCGACGTTTGGCCTGGGAACCCTCGCCCGGGTCATTCACGATGAAGGGGTAGAGATGCGGCAACGCTCCGAGGGCCAGCTGGGGTCCGCAGCCGGGGCTGAGACCAACCCCCTTGCCAGGCAACCATTCAGAACTGCCGTGTTTGCCCACATGGACCATCACCTGACTGCCGTGGACCTCGCGCATCCACAGGTACTGGGCCAGATAGCGGTGGGGTGGCGGCAAGTCCGGCGAATGCAGATCAGCGATCAGCTCAGGGTCGTAGCCCCGGTCCGGCTGCAACAGCACCACCAGATGGCCGTAGCGCAAACCATGTATTGCAAAGCCAAGGTCGCCATCGAGGTCACAGGCGTCCTGCGGTTCGCCCCAGCGGCTGACGATCAGCGCCTTGGCTTCGGTTGGAAGGGTCTGCCACCAGGCTTGATAGATCGCCAACGGCAGGTGATCGAGGGGGCGGCGATGCGATCCCTCGGCTGAGTTGGTTCGCCCCTGAAGCAACGATGCGATCAACTGATCACCGTTGGTGGGCAGAGGGAGATCCCCGAGTTGATATCCAGTTTCCAACAGCCATTCGATGATGGTGACCACGCTGGCTGGCGTGTCCAATCCCACCCCGTTGGCCACGCGCCCATCCCGCACCGGATAGTTGGCCAGGACCATGGCTATCCGCCTCTGCTCGGGAGAAGTGTTCTGGAGATCAATCCAGCCCTTGGCGTGTTCCACCAACCAGCTGATGCCTTCTGGATCCGGTTCCTGTGTTGTGATCGCCGTGGCGAGACCACCCAGGGGCGGGCGGGGCTGACGGAAAGCACAGGGCCGTGTGGTGATCCTGGCGTCCAGTTCCGGCATCACCACCTGCAGGGATAGATCCAGAGGCTCAAGGCCACGGCTGGACTGTTGCCAGCGTTCCCGAGGGATCCCGGGGGTGAGCACTTGCAGCACCGGTCGATCCAGGCTGTCCCAAAGGGGACTTCCGAGGCCGGCTTGCTCCGTTCCTACGGAGGCAAAGGCGGTGCCGGTTATCACCACCTGGCTGCCCTGGCTGCGGAGGAGGTCGAGAACGCCGGCCTGAACGGCAGGATCCCGGAGGCTGCTGACCCAGATCAAACGTGGGCGCAGACCGCTCTGGCGGAGGGTCTGATTCAGCTGCTCCGCCAGAGCGGTGTCACCCGCTTGCAACTGAGCTCGATACAGAACCACACCGACGGTTGGACCAACATCGTCCTGCCAGTCCCAGGGGAAAGGATCCGGTAAGGGCTCCACCTTGATCTGTTCGATCTGTGGTGACGTTCCCTCCAGCAGCTCCTGGATGACAGCGAGAAGCCTGGCCATGTTCGTTTCACCACCTTCGCGCAGCAGAGCGGCGAGACGATCCGCAAGCTCCGGCACAACGGTGCCGATCCCATGCAGATCGCATTGCTGATCAACCGTTCCCGCCAGCACCAGCAGCTGACGGTCAACATGAGCGGCACACCAGCGCTGAAGTTGCTCCAACCCATAGCTCCAGTGCCCTCGGCTGCCCAGCAGGCGCACAAGGATCAAACGGGCCTGCTTCGCAGTGGTAGACAAATAATGGTCGAGCTGAGCCGGATGACTGAGATTGTCGAGATGAAGGGCTCTGATCCGGTCGTCCCACTGCGTAGAAACCAGCAGCACCGACTCGAGGCAACTTAGGTCGGTGCCGGCACTAGACAGAATCAGCACGTCTGCCGGGGGTTGCTCTACGAGCACCACATCCTCGGGAGGATCAATGCCCGGGCAGCTGGCGAGACGATGCATAGAGCCATTGTCCTTCGGCGGCAACCGGTGGTGAGAAGATTCATCGATCGGGTTGTCACCTGCGATGCATCAGTTCCTGCCCTACGCCTGGTTTCAGGGTCAGTGCGTCCCCTTCGAGGAGGCCAGGATCTCCATCGCGACCCATGCCCTTCATTACGGCACCGGCGCCTTCGGTGGAATGCGGGCCATTCCGGATCCGCAAAACAGCGGATCGATGCTGTTGTTTCGTGCCGATCGCCATGCACGGCGATTAAGCCAGAGCGCGCGCCTGCTGCTTACCGATCTAAGCGAAGCAAGGATTCTTGAAGCATTGACGGCGATGCTGCAGGCGAACAAGCCGCAGCAGCCGATCTATCTGCGTCCATTTGTATATACCAGTGATCTCGGCATCGCGCCGCGTCTGCACGACATCGAGACCGATTTCCTGATCTATGGATTACTTCTGGGTGACTATTTGTCACCGGAGGGCGTTAGTTGCCGCATCAGCAGCTGGACCCGTCAGGAGGATCGCTCCCTGCCTCTGCGCGGAAAGATCTCCGGGGCTTACATCACTAGTTCACTGGCCAAGACCGAGGCGGTGGAGAGTGGTTTCGACGAGGCCCTTCTGTTAAACAGCCGCGGCAAGATCAGCGAGGCCAGTGGCATGAATTTGTTCCTGGTGCGCGATGGCCAGCTGATCACCCCTGGCGTGGATCAGGACATTCTCGAAGGCATCACCCGAGCCAGCGTGATTGAACTGGCCAAAGCCATGCAGATTCCTGTTGTCGAACGTCCAGTGGACAAAACGGAACTGTTTATCGCCGATGAAGTGTTTCTCACCGGTACAGCTGCGAAGATCACGCCTATCCGGCAGATCGAATCCACGACACTGAACACGGATCGCCCGGTGATGACCTCACTCAAGACGAAACTGGTTGCCATCACCGAAGGGCGTGATCACGCCTACGACCATTGGGTCACCCGCATTCCGATCGACTGAAGTTCGCCCTGAGCTTTTCTTAAGATCAGTCCCAGCAATGAATGGAAGACATGGTGGTGGCGAATGCATCACGGCAACTCACCACCTCACGCTTCCTGGACCATCTCAATGGCCCTGAACGTCCAGTATTGGTGTTTGACGGGGCCACTGGCACCAGTCTTCAGGGTCTCAACCTGACCGCCGAGGATTTCGGGGGGCTTGAGCTGGAAGGGTGCAATGAAAATCTGGCCTTCACCAAGCCCGAAGCGGTGAAAGCGGTGCATCGTCAGTTCCTTGAAGTGGGCTGCGATGTGATCGAAACAGACACCTTCGGCGCAGCTTCCATCGTTCTGGCGGAATACGGCCTTGAGGAGAAGGCCTTTGAACTGAACAAACGGGCGGCGGAACTGGCCAGGGAGATGGCCGATGAATTCAGTACCCCGGAGAAACCGCGCTTCGTGGCAGGTTCTATGGGGCCCACCACCAAGCTGCCGACACTTGGCCACATCGACTTCGACACGATGCGAGACTCCTTCCGGGAACAGGCGGGAGGACTGCTGGCAGGCGATGTTGATCTATTCATCGTCGAAACCTGCCAGGACGTTCTGCAGATCAAGGCGGCCCTGCAAGGGATTGAGCAAGCTTTTGAAGCTACAGGCGAGCGGCGGGCGCTGATGGTGTCCGTGACCATGGAAACCACCGGAACCATGCTTGTGGGCACGGACATCGCTGCCGTGGTGTCGATTCTCGAGCCGTTCCCGATCGACATCCTCGGACTCAACTGCGCGACCGGGCCAGAGCAGATGAAGGAGCACATCCGCTACTTATCCGAGCACTCCCCCTTCACGGTGAGCTGCATTCCCAACGCCGGTCTTCCTGAAAACGTCGGTGGCGTGGCCCACTACCGCCTCACCCCCGTGGAGCTGAAAATGCAGCTTATGCACTTCGTTGAGGATCTCGGTGTACAGGTGATCGGAGGCTGCTGTGGGACCACCCCAAGCCACATCGGATCTCTGGCCGAGCTTGCCGCCGAGCTGAAGCCAGCGGAACGCAGTTCACGCCCCATGGCAGCGTCTGACAAGGACGTCCGTCCGGCGCTCAACTATGAACCTGCTGCTGCTTCGATTTATGGAGTCACCCCGTACCAGCAGGACAACTCCTTCCTGATCATTGGTGAGCGGCTCAATGCCAGCGGCAGCCGCAAGGTCCGCGAACTGCTGGCAGAGGAAGACTGGGACGGACTGGTGTCGGTGGCCCGCGGCCAGGTAAAGGAAAACGCCCACGTTCTCGATGTCAACGTCGACTACGTCGGTCGCGATGGCGAAAGGGATATGCACGAGTTAGTGAGCCGTCTGGTCACCAACGTCAACCTGCCACTGATGCTCGATTCCACCGAGTGGCAGAAGATGGAGGCGGGCCTGAAAGTGGCCGGGGGCAAGTGCATCCTCAACTCCACCAACTACGAAGACGGTGACGAGCGCTTCTTTAAGGTCTTGGAGCTTGCCCGCAGCTACGGCGCCGCTGTGGTGGTCGGCACGATCGACGAAGACGGTATGGCCAGAACGGCCGAGAAGAAGTTCGCCATTGCTCAGCGGGCCTATCGCGATGCCCTGGAGTTCGGCATCCCTGCCCACGAGATCTTCTACGATCCCCTAGCACTTCCCATCTCCACTGGCATCGAGGAAGACCGTCTAAATGGTTGCGCCACCGTGAATGCCATCCGGATGATCCGAGAGAACCTACCCGGCGTGCACGTGGTGCTCGGGGTCAGCAATGTGAGTTTCGGCCTGTCACCGGCGGCCCGGATCACCCTCAATTCGGTCTTCCTCCACGACTGCTGTGAAGTCGGCATGGATTCGGCCATCGTCAGCCCGGCCAAGATTCTTCCGTTGATCAAGATCAGCGATGACCACCAGACGGTGTGTCGTGATCTGATCAATGACAACCGCCGTTTCAAGGACGGCATCTGCGTCTACGACCCGCTCACCGAACTCACCAAGCTGTTTGAGGGAGTTAGCACCAAGGAAGCCCGTGCTTCAGGCCCATCGCTAGCCGACCTGCCGATTGAGGAACGGCTCAAGCAGCACATCATTGATGGGGAGCGCATCGGCCTTGAGCCCTTCCTAGACGATGCGCTGCAGATCTATCCCCCGCTTCAGATCATCAACAACTTCCTGCTGGACGGCATGAAGGTGGTGGGTGAATTGTTCGGCAGCGGCCAGATGCAGCTCCCCTTCGTGCTTCAAAGCGCGGAGACGATGAAATCCGCCGTTGCTCACCTCGAGCCGCACATGGAAACGAGCGAGGGCAAGAGCACGAGCAAGGGCAAGTTCCTCATCGCCACGGTGAAGGGCGATGTCCACGACATCGGCAAGAACCTGGTGGACATCATCCTTACAAACAACGGCTACGAGGTGATCAACCTGGGCATTAAGCAGAGTTGTGAAGCCATCGTTGAAGCTCAGCGTGAGTACCAGGCCGATTGCATCGCCATGAGCGGTCTGCTGGTGAAATCCACCGCCTTCATGAAAGAGAACCTCAAGGCGTTTAATGAGGCAGGAATTGATGTTCCCGTCATCCTGGGCGGTGCAGCCCTGACGCCTCGCTTCGTTCAGAAGGATTGCCGCGAGGTTTACGAGGGCAAAGTGATCTACGGCCGTGATGCCTTTGCCGATCTGCGCTTCATGGATGCCCTGATGGACGCCAAAGGCAAGGACAACTGGAGCAATCGTGATGGTTTCCTGGCGAATGCTCCCCAGGGTGTGGGTCTGGATGAAGAGACCAGATCTGAGGATGACGCGACAGAGCTTCCGGCCACTAACGCAAATGAGGTTGAAGCCGAATTAGTGCCAGTGACGTCGAATCGTTCCGATGCTGTTCCCCCCGAAGCCGCCCCACAGTCGCCCTTCCTGGGATCGGCCGTGATCACAGAAGCCGATATCGACATCGAGGAAGTGTTCCGCTACCTCGATCGCAATGCCCTGTTCGCCGGCCAGTGGATGCTGCGCAAGACCAAGGAACAGAGCCGTGAAGACTATGAGTCCATGCTGGCCGAAAAGGCAGAGCCGGTGCTGCAGGAGTGGAAGCAGCGTTGCATCGACGAGTCGCTTCTGACGCCGCGCGCTGTCTATGGCTACTTCCCCGTGGGACGCGATGGAAATAGTCTCAGGGTCTTCGATGCAGACGCCACTCAGGAACTCGGCCGCTTTGATCTTCCGCGTCAGCGTTCCGGCAACCGCTATTGCATCGCCGATTTCTTCAACGATCTCGACGCTGAAGCCCTTCCAACTGATGTTCTGCCGATGCAGGCCGTGACAATGGGAGACAAGGCAAGTGAGGTGGCCCAGGAGCTGTTCAAGGGCGATCGTTACAGAGAATACCTTTATTTCCATGGTCTCGCGGTTCAGATGGCCGAAGCGATGGCGGAATGGGTCCATGCCCGCATCCGACGGGAGCTGGGCTTTGCCGATCCCGACGGCATGGCCCTACGGGATGTTCTGGCGCAGCGCTACCGAGGCAGTCGCTACTCCTTCGGCTATCCCGCTTGCCCCAACGTGGCCGATTCCCGGCAACAGTTGGCCTGGCTCAGCGCAGAGCGCATCGGCCTCTTGATGGATGCCAGCGATCAGCTGTCCCCGGAACAGAGCACCACAGCTTTAGTAGCGCTTCACAGCAAGGCTCGCTACTTCAGCGCATAGCCTGAGGCGCCTTTTTCACCAAACCATGGCAATTGCCGGACCCGATGGTGTGGATTCCGCCATCAAGACGGGTGTTGATCTTGATGGTTCTCCGATACCAGCAGTAATGCTGGAGCTCTACAACGAGGTGATGGACCTGGAGAGCCAGCGCGTTCGCAGCGGCGTGCTCAAGTCGATGCGCAACAGGGTGGTGAAAACAGGCGCGAAGCACTTCGATCAGACAAGCCTGAACCAACGTCTGCTGGACGCCGGCTGGGACGGTTTGAAGGACAAGGAAATTGCGTTCTACTTCGGCTGAAGCTTGAGACCAGCAGCGTTGGCTCTGTCGGGATCACTCCTGACAGAGCTTCTCCATGGTCTCGATCACGTTGTGTTGAAACTCATCCAGGGCATTCGACTCACTGAGATCGATGCCTTCACCAGCGGCATTCTGAGCCAGGTCCTGGAAGTGGAAGGCCCCTTCGCCATTGGCCAGGAACTCAATGGCTGAACTTTCACCACTCTCGCGAAATGCATCGCAGAGCGCCAGGAACGCAGCGTCTTCAGTGAACTCCCAATCCATCGAGTGGAGATAACTAAATGACCTTTACCGCGTTCCCCCAGGGGTTCGTCAACTGTCTGACGTCAAAATGTGCACTCCTTCGACAGACTTCCCATGCGATCCCTGTTCGGATGACCAGCTCATCAGCCCCTTCAGCCCCCCTCAACGTGCTCGGGACGCCTCTGCAGGTGTGCGGATGCTCACCAATGACCGGCTGGTATCGAAACGGCACCTGTCAGACCGATACAAGCGATCTTGGCCAGCACAGCATCTGCTGTGTGATGACGGAAGCCTTCCTTCGCTACAGCAAGGCCCAGGGAAACGACCTCTCAACCCCTGTTCCGGCCTTCCAGTTCCCTGGGCTCAAGCCTGGAGATCGATGGTGTGTTTGTGCTCCCCGTTGGAAACAGGCACACGACGATGGCATGGCTCCATTGGTTTGCCTCGAGGCCACCGAAGACACAGCATTGAAAGTGGTCAGTCTTGAACAACTGAAGGAACACTCTCACCAATCGATCGGTTGACCATCCCAGGCCAAGAACGCTCCTGAATCCTCTGGCGTCTGAGCGAGCAGCACTTCCACCAACTGCTCTGCAGCCCGTTGTGGCGTGAACAGCTTGTCCGGCGGCACAAAGGTTTGGAAAGGTTTCGACAGGTCTGTGTCCGTTGTGCCGGGATGCAGAAGCGTCACGGTGGCAAGAGGCCAGCGACGACGCCATTCGATGCTCAGTGATTTGAGCAGCTGATTCTGAGCTGCCTTGGCCGCCCGATAGCTGTACCAACCGCCACTGCGGTTATCACTGATGCTGCCGACCCGGGCACTGAGGCTGGCGAAATGGAAGGGTCGATCGCGATGCAGAAGTGATTCCACCGTGCGGGCGAGCAAAACCGGGGCGATGGCATTGATCGAGAACTGCTCCAACAGGGCGCGGCGCTCAAGCTGTTTTAGCCGCTTTTCAGGAACAAGGTCAGAACCGTGCAGTCGACCCGTGGCATTGACCACCAGCCGAAGTTCGTCGGTCTCTGCAACGAGGGACTCGCCCAAAGCCGCAAGGTCTGCATCCCGTTCGATGTTCAGGGTCAGATCCTGAACGGGTGGTCCCTGTCGTCCTGCGGTAATCACCCTAAGGCGGGGGCATGTCTGCTTCAGGCGCGCTGTGATAGCTGAGCCGATCCCACCGGTGCCGACCACCAGTGCCAGACCCGTCCAGGCGTCGTTTCCATGGGACGTCATCGATTGAACGGTTTCTCTGCATGACGTCTAGCGAACGCAACGCTGCTCCCGCTTACGATCACTTCGCTCTAAAGGACCAACTGCGTCTCAATGGTCGCCGAGGGACTGCACCAGCGGGCACTGCGTCGCAGCCATGAAGCGCTGAACAACAGCGCCCTACGCCCACTGAGTACGGATATCGAGACCTGGCATGGAGCAGGTGACTGCGGCTTTGAGATCCGTCATCTGGTCGGTGCCCCACCACGGCACCTGAGAGCTGCCGGACCGAAACCGAATCCGTTCCTCCCCTGGGATGAGCGCCTCGAAATCACAGGGGTCGGCGACCAGCACGTACTGATCCTCAACAAATATCCCGTTCAACTCGGCCACATGCTGCTGATCACCCGCAGCTGGCAACCCCAGGTTGGATGGTTGTCTCTGGAGGATTGGACTGCGGTCTGCCGAGTGAATCATGAGTCCACTGGTCTTTGGTTTTTCAACAGCGGTCCCCAGGCCGGAGCCAGCCAACCGCATCGCCATCTTCAGCTATTGCCGAGAGAGGCCGGCGACAGGCTCTGTCCCCGCGAGACGTGGTTTCAGCAGCACTTACTGGAAGGAACCAAAACAGTACCCAGGGACACTCTCCAAAAAACCATCAGCATTCAGCCGCTGCCGGCAACCTGGTCCGGCTCAGCTCTCTCAGCTGTCTACCTCGAGCTCTGTCAACAAAGTGGGCTGGGCTCGCCGCAGCGCGTTGAGCATCCTCTGCACCCCTACAACCTTCTGATCAGTGATCACTGGATGGCCCTGGTCAAACGCGCTCGCGACGAGGTTCACGGGTACAGCGTCAACGCCCTTGGCTTCGCGGGATATTTGCTGAGCACGGAACGGTCGGACCGGACGTGGTTGAAAGCGAACGGCCCTGAGGCCTTGCTGAAGAGCGTTGTCGCCATAGATCCGTGAAGCCACGAATGCATACTGCATCAGCCTTGTGCATCCGTGGCTTGAACAACGGACGGGATAAGACGTCCCGGTTCTTTTTTGTTCATGCCTAACTCCAACATTCAACGGCGCAACCGACTGGTTGAACGCCACCTTGACCCTGCGAAACAACCGTCCAGGTCCTTTTCACTGCGGGCAAGTCTTGGCCACGATAGATTCTTTCAGGTAGCCATTCTTGGTCTGATAAAAGCAAACAAGGCCTAAAGAAGCGACATGAGGGTGCCATTTGAGGCACTTGACATGGTTCATGTCTTTGGGGCGATGCTTAACTACTTTCGGTAAAGCGTGGTGCGACTGCCGAGACGGATGGAGGAGGAAGCACAACGCCTGAACCACACCAACCAGCCAAGTAACAGCCAAGAGCAATGCTTCCTGGAGTATTGTTAGGTAAAAATTACGCTGGCAGCCCCTAGCTGTGGATCCTCATGGCTGATGGAACTCCAGCTTGTCAATGATTCAATGCTGAGCGCAGAGACAACATTCAGCAGGCTTTCACCATTTACAAATCAACGGTAAAGTAAGCCATGCATGCTGTCGTCCTCGAAGGTCGCAGTCTTCGCAACGTCGTGAGCAGGGTTGGGGTTGCCGCTGTGGTAGCTCAGATACGTTTTAAGCGAGGTCTGAAGCAACTGGAGTCGAAGCTGCTCCCTAAACAGCTCCAGTTAAGTGTCACGTTGCATCTGTTCGTGGAGTGTGCTGATAGTCGCGTTGAGAGCTGCTAGCTGTCGCTCCAAACCATCGCGCCAGAAGATGAGCATGGCCATTTTCCGCTCCTGATGCTGACGTATCCGTTGGTGGTGATCAGAGTTTCCGTTGCAGCAGAACGGAGGAAGCATGGATACACAGATTGCTTGATCAATTCTGGCGAATCAACCATTGTCCCGTGAGGTGCTGATGGCTTGGCTTTCGTGGATCCGCCGCTTACGGTGGAGCATCTTTCGCCTGCAGAAGTTCAACCGCAACCCGCCTGAAGATCGTCTCATGAGACTCGGACGTGTCCAACCTCAAGTCCTGGTCTGCGTCGCAGTTGCGACACACTCTTTTATGCTGGCTCGGCCGGCCTCTGCCTACGTCGCACTGATGTCAGGTCAGAGGGCCAAACCGCTCCAGGGCTCCTTCAACAAGGTCCCTGTTCTTCATTCCAATCAGCCTGAAATCGTCAAAGGGCCGGGAATTCTTGTTACGACAGCCCCCGGCACGGCCATCGCAGCGGAAAGCAACCGTCCTCTGCGAAATGCCACCTACACGTTCAATGGCGACTTCGGGGTGCACATGCACCACAAATATTACCCCTCCGATTTAAGAAAACTAGGAGGACTCAAAGACCGTGGCCTACTGAGCCTTGGCCTGATTGCCATCAATCCAGGAGATCAACCAGTCACGCTGGAAATTCTCCGTGGATCGGTCAAAAACAGTTTTGAGGCTCCCTACCTTCCCAACAATTTGATGGGGGTCAAACCCCTGGGGAAACGACCCTGGAACACCGGACCGGGTGACGCGACAGCCGTTCAGATGCTGCGTGAAGAACTTGATCGAAGACTTCGATCATCCATCGTCATTCCAGCTCATTCAAAGCGAGTCGTAATCAGCACAGACCTGCCGGCACGGGGGATTGCCAATGGACTGTTGCAGGGACGAAGCGATGGCCCTTTTCAACTGGCCGTGGTTGCAGCTGAAGAAAACCAAAACGAACAGGCCCTGCTGGCTGTTCTCCGTCACGGCCGACTTGCTCCGGGACGGATCTATCTCAATCGGATTCGTGAAATTCAAACAGGTGAAGTCTTTTCCCGTGTCGCCGGTGTCGCCATTGGAGACCGTTACGACGCCAGCATTGACCACAACCTCAACCAGGGCCCTCTGCATGTGCCTCTGACCAGCACATCCCGTCACAATTTCGGCACCGGTGATGTTCAGATCAATCCACTCACCAGTCGGATGATCGACTCATCCGTGAACAATGTTGGAACCTATGGCGTCCGATACGACGTCACGATGAACCTCAAAGGCCGAGGGGCTCATCAGTTAGTGTTGAGTCACCCGGTTGTGTCCGGCAAGAAACCGTTCACGGCCTTTCGTGGGTCAATCAGAATCCAGCAAGGCGAAGTTGTCGAAGAGGTCCATGTAGGGCTTCGCGCAGGTGAAAGTCTCGCTTTGACCGACCTACGTTTGACACCAGGACGCATCAATTCCGTCAACGTCAGCTTGGTGTACCCCGCTGATGCGACGCCAGGACATCTGCTGAGCGTTGTCCCTGTCCAGCAGATGGCGATGCTGCTTCAACGGCAGAAGCGGCAGAAGGCAACTCAAGTCAAATTGTCCGCTCAGAAAAAAGAACGCAAGGTTGTTCCCAACCAGGCCCCACCCGTTGCGATCGAGCCCATCAACCAGCCTGAGAAGATCCGCATCAATTTGCCAACCCCTGTAACTGAACCGACCCAACAACAAGCTCTTGTGAGACCGAGACCTGCCACTCTTCCCCCACCACTTCCAGCTGTCGTTCCGCTCCCTTCGCCGCGCTACATCTACGCCATCAGCAGACAGCAGCAATGGCTCCGCCAGCTTCAGGGTCGATAATCTTCCGGCAGCAAGGTTGATCGTTTGACCGACGAGGAATCCACGTCGAAATCCATCACGCTCAAGCTTCCGAGTCGCCAGATCTCGTTCATCGACCAGATGAAACGGGAATACGGCGTTCGATCCAGAGGGCAGGTGCTCGAGATCCTGCTCGAAGGAATTCTGGGTGATGTGGACACAAGCGAGTCGAGGGACGTCGCCTCCGCTGCAGAGGAGACGGATGCGGTGGAGGAATCCATCAGACCAGAGGACACCAGCTTGGTGTTGATCGAATCCCCCAAGCAACGTCAACACCAGCAAGAAACGTCCCCTTCATTACCTTCGACCGGTGGGATTGATTTACCTGGCTTTGTGAGCCGACGGACCAAACAGCTGCGAGACACACTTCAAGCGCCGAAGCGTTCCAGATCCTTGAACGACGCACCGCTGCTCTCCTCTGTAACGATCCAAGATCTGCAGGCCGCTGCGCAGGCTGCGGACGATCATTGGTCATCCTTGTACGGCCAGGTCCCCGGAGAGACCGTTGTGGAGGCAGCCATGCTTTGGCTGGCCAGGGACCTCTGGAGCAACCTGGATGCCAGTGAGGGAAGCGCTTTCACCTGGTCTGCCGCCAATGCAGCGATGGAGGAACTCTGCCCTGAATGGACCGCCGGAGTTCCTTCCCTTGGACTTGTGATGGTTGTGGCAGGAGCGTTGGAGGATCCATTTGCAACGGCGGGGCTGTCTGAACGGATGCCAACCCTCGTCAGGCGATTTGTGAATCGCTTCCGCCGCAGTCGCCAGGTCACCTCGTTCGAAACGCTCGAATCCACGATGACTGTTCATGGAGCATTGAAGCTCCTGGGTCTTTCAACACAAGCCGGGGCCTCCGTCACACTGACTGCAATCCGAGAGGCTTACAAAACCCAGGCACGCGAAGCCCATCCAGACTCTGGAGGCTCCACGGACAGCATGCGTCGACTGAACGAGGCGTATCGCCTGTTGCGCGAGCTCTACCGGCAGACCTGACGCACTGGTCTCGGATGGGATTGTCACGTAGACCAATTGCTGGACACTAGCGAGACGACTGAGATCGGCAAAGCACTGCTCCCTTGGCGCTCGTTGCAATCCCCTGGGATCCGCATCCCTCGGCACGGCAGCTGACGGATTAAACGCGCCCTGCCGGAAAGCTCTCCAGCTTGTCCAACATTGGACTCGAGACAGGGCCTAGAGAAAGTCCCAAATGAGAGATATGAGCAGCTAAAAACAACCTAACTTTGATCGTTTGGCGCTCTAATCGCCAGTGTTATGTCTCTTCAAGAGCCAAAATTCCTATGAACAGTCGTTGTCCAGTCTTGTCCAGTGCTTCAGGGCAAATAGCATAAGGGCCGGAGGACAAAGCATTCACGAGCTTGCGTTACTGCTGTAGACACAGTGACGCAAGTTCAAAGCCTTCCCACCCGCTCGTCCACCAACGTTGACGCGCAACAGTCGCGCATGAGACGCAGACAAAGTCTCATACCAAGACCAACGTGAGCGGACCTAGCACTTCTGAATCTCACAAAAATCACCCTGGAGGCATCGTGCGACCAGGGGCAAGTCTCAACTGAGAGACACAAGCCGATCAGGTGGAAGTCTGCATTCCCTGGATCAAGTAGTCGAAATAGGGAGCTGCCAGCTTTACCTGAGAATCAGACAGCAATGCGAGGGAGGCATCTTTCATCGTCTTCATCGCTTCAACCATACCGGGCATCGGAACGCCCAGGCTGTTGTACATCTCGCGAGCTCCCACTAGGCCGATGTCCTGGATCATTTCGGTGCTGCCAGCCAGGACCCCGTAGGTGACGAGTCGCAGGTACCAGCTGTAATCACGCAGGCACTGGGCGCGCTGTTTCTGGCCGTAAGCGTTTCCTCCCGGAGCCACGTACTCAGGCTTGCGGCCAAACAACTGCTTGGCGGATTCATCAACGATCTTCTTTTCGTTGTCCGTCAGCACCACGACGACGGACACGCGCATGGCGCCCTGTTCCAGAAAGGCGACCATACTCTGCAGCTCACCACTGGTCGGGTACCGCAGATCCTCATCGGCCTGAAGGATGAGATCCCGTACAACACTCATGGAACTGGGCTGTCTTGCTGGAGTTTAGTGGTCTCAAGTGGGTCAACCGTCCGGTGACGACCCTGGTGTTACGCCATTGCAATGCCTGAGACCAACGGCGGAGACCTTTATGAACCAAGCTCTTGGCCTGGTCTGCGCCTGGAGCTGGAGGCCATCGATCTGGATCGGGATGGCAACGGCCTTGCCCGTTGGCAGGGGAGGGTGGTTGTGGTGCCGGGACTGCTTCCCGGGGAGCGGGCCAGTGTGCAGCTTCAACAACGGCAGAAATCACGATGGTTGAGTCGGATCAGTGAGCGTCTCAACAACTCATCGGAACGGCGACGCCCCCCTTGCATCCTTGCTGACGATTGCGGAGGCTGCACACTGCAGCACCTGAATGAATCAGCACAGCGTGATTGGAAGCAGGATCAACTCCATCAGACGATGCTGCGGATTGGGGGAATCGACCATCCCCAGGCTGCTGCCCTGACGGATCAGCGCGGACTCGGCTACCGCAACCGCGGGCTCATCCCTCTCCGTCGAGGTGAGGAAGGCCGCCTGCGCATGGGCTACTTCCGGCGGGGGACCCATCGCATCGTCAACCTCAGCCGCTGTCCCGTCCTGGATCCACGGCTGGATGCTCTGGTCGAACCACTCAAGCGGGATCTGGATGACAGTGGCCTCAGCGCTGACCACGACCTCAGCCAATCCCAGGGACTCCGGCACCTGGGACTGCGCATCGGACACCACACCGGTGAGGTCTTGATCAGTCTCGTCAGCAGCCACTCTCTATCAGGTTTGAAGTATTTGGCCCAGCAATGGGTCGAACGCTGGGAACCGGTCAAGGGCGTCACCCTCAATCTTCAGCCACGCCGCACCAACCGGA
This sequence comes from Synechococcus sp. AG-670-A05, assembly GCA_003211535.1. Taxonomy (GTDB): domain Bacteria; phylum Cyanobacteriota; class Cyanobacteriia; order PCC-6307; family Cyanobiaceae; genus Parasynechococcus. Next base: position 35,677 of record QCSJ01000008.1, read on the forward strand.
TCCTCGGGCCGACCACCAACCTTCTGGCAGGGGATCCGTTTATTCGTGAGCAGTTCTGTGGGCTTGAGCTTCAACTCAGCACCACGACATTTTTCCAAATCAACACGCCCCAGGCCGAAGCCATCGTGGCGTGCATCGTGAGCTGGTTAAGCCAGGCGAAGCAGAACGGGCCGATCGTTGATGCCTACTGCGGTATCGGCACTATCAGCCTGCCTCTGGCGGCCCAGGGGCATCAGGTTGTTGGTCTTGAGATAAATCCCGACTCGGTCGAACAGGCTTGCAGCAACGCTGAAGCCAATGGCCTTGCCGCGCTCAGCCAATTCCAGGCGGGAGATGTGGGCAGCCTGCTGAAGGAATCACTGCCAGGTTGTTCTGCGCTGGTGGTCGATCCGCCACGGCGAGGACTTGAGTCCGGGGTGATTGAGGTAATTCTGAGCGACCCGCCTCCACTGCTGGCCTACCTCAGTTGCGACATGGCTACCCAAGCCAGAGATCTGAAACTGTTACTCCAGCCTGAGGGGCCTTACCTGTTGGATCAGCTGCAACCTGTGGATTTCTTCCCGCAGACCACCCATCTGGAAAATTTGTCCCTGCTGCGGAACATCAGCTCCTGAGTTCGGCCCTGTGCTGCTTTTCAAGGGCTTGTCGAATCTTGTCGTGAACCGTCTGCACTTGGTCGTCGGTGAGTGTCTCCGACTTGTGCCGGTAACGCAGCCGGAATGCCTGACTCGCCTTGTTCTCTCCGAGCTGCTCCCCTTCAAACCGATCAATCAGCGTCACGATCTCCAAAAGCGGTTTGCCCGCCTTTCGGATCGATTGCATCAACTCAGATGCGGCCACGTCGCGGTTCACGACCATCGCCAGATCCCGTTCACTCGCCGGCACAGTTGGGAAGGCTTTGAAAGTCGGAATCCAACGGTTGGTTCGCGTTGCCGCATCCACCAATCGGGTCAGATCAAGCTCAAACAAATAGGTGGCCTCCGGTAAGACGCGCGATTCCGCCAATTCCGGGTGGAGCTGTCCAAAGCAGCCGAGAGGACGACCCTCCAGCACAAGAGTTGCGGCGCGACCAGGGTGCAGACGCGGATCGTCACTGAGCCGGCGGTCCGTGACGTCCAGCTTCAGGGCCTGCATCACCTCGGTCAGTCGTCCGCGAGCGTTGAAGTAATCAGGAGGTGCGGGTTTGCCGCTGGTGGTCCAACGCTCAAGCCGTTGCTCACCGCAGATCACACCGGAGAGCAGGCGCGATTCCTGCACATCGTCAGCAATACCGGCGTAGGTGGTGCCCAGTTCGAAGATCCAGCATCCCGGCTGGGATGCCTTGAGATTGCGTGCACAAACATCGAGATGCTCTTCCCACAGGTTGGTTCGCAGATGACTGGTTTCCGCCAGCAACGGATTGCTGATGGCGATGCGTGGCTCGGAGTCGCTGGCTCCCACCAGGGAAAGGGTGGTGATTTCCTGCAGGCCAGCTCCGCAGAACAGTGTTCTGAGCCGTCGTTCCGCCTGCTGCGCTGGGGTCAGTGCCCCAGGGGACAAGGGATCCGGCAGATTGGCCCCGAAGCGATCAAAACCGACGAGGCGTGCCACTTCTTCAATGAGGTCGATTTCCCTGGCCAGGTCGAGACGCCGGGACGGTGGAGCGATGACATTCCAGCCCTCATCACAGACCTCGAGCTCACAACCGAGGGCAGTCAGGCATTGCTCAATCACCTCATCGGGAAGATCGGAACTGCCCGCATCGCCCTCCAGGGGGCCGAGCAGCTGATGCAATGCATCCTGACGCAACAACACCACATCGGCGTCGCCTGAGGTCTCACCACAGACCCAGAGACCCATGGCTTCACACGGGAACAGCTGCTTCAGCAGTTCCAGCGCTCGGATTGAGCAGGCCAGGGTCATCTCCCTGGGAAGGCCCTTCTCGAACCGAGCACTGGCATCGGTCCGTAGGCCGACGGAACGGGCTGTCGTGCGAACGGAGGCAGGGCTGAACATGGCGGATTCCAGCCAGATGCGTCCCGTCGAGGCGGTGACTCCAGAGGCCTTGCTGCCCATCACGCCAGCCAGAGCGATCGGCAGGTCATGACAGGTCACCACCTGGGCTCGAGGGTCGAGGCTGTATTCCCGCTCATCCAGGCCGACGAAGGCTTCTCCCTCACGGGCCTGCCGCAAACCGAAACTGGAAGCAGTCACGTTCTTGCCGGTGAGCTGTTCAAGCGCATCGGCATCAAAGGCGTGCAAGGGCTGACCCTGCTCCAACATCACCACATTGGTGATGTCCACCACAGCGTTTACGCGGTTGACGCCAGCCCGTTCGAGACGCTGCTGAACCCAGGCCGGAGAGACCAACGAGCCGTTAACGCCCTCGATCAGAGTGATGCCATACAACCCACCGGCCTGCATCGCTTCTGCGCTTTCGGCCGTCGTCTGCAACGGCTCGTGAACAGGGTTGAGGGTTAGATCCGGGAGTGTCAGTTCAGCGCCCGTCAGGGCCGCCACTTCCCGGGCGATGCCGACCATCGACAGACCGTCCGGACGGTTGGCGGTGATTGCCAGCTCCAGAATGGTGTCATCAAGACCGAGCAAGGGTGCGACCGGCTCACCCAGTGCCGGTAGGCCTGCGGTCAGCGCGTTGAGCTCTGCGATGCCATCGGACTCTGACGCCAGCCCCAGTTCCGACAGGGAGCAGATCATTCCATTGCTGCTGACCCCCCTCAATTCCCCCGCCTTGATGGTGAGATTCACGGCAGGCAGCACCGCTCCCACCATGGCGACAGGCACATACAATCCAGATTTGACATTCTTGGCGCCGCAGACGATCTGAACCGGCTCCCCGGCACCGACATCCACCTGACAGACGCTGAGTTTGTCGGCATTGGGATGCTTCTCGCGCTCCTTCACCAACCCCAACACCACGCCCTTGGCCCGGGCGCTCAGATCGTCGATCTCCTCTTCCTCAAATCCGGCCATCGAAAGACGGTGAGCCAATTCGTCGACGGATCCCGTTAGCTGAACCAGTTGCTTGAGCCAAGAGAGTGAGACCCGCATGAAGCCAGCGTGGACGGCAAGTGATCTTAGGAAGTGCGGATCAACCAGCTCCGGTTCATCACCAGGTAAAGTCTATGTTTGTCAATCGCCTCGCACCTGCGGCGCTACGTCCTTATGGCCAAGAACAAGGGCGTCCGGATCGTTGTCACTCTTGAGTGCACCGAATGCCGGTCCGTTCCCGCTTCCGAAAAGCGATCCCCCGGCGTGTCTCGCTACACGACGGAAAAGAATCGCCGGAACACTTCCGAAAGGCTTGAGCTGATGAAGTTCTGCCCTCAGCTCAACAAGATGACTCTCCATAAGGAGATCAAGTGAGCATTTTGCTCATCCAGCTTTTCAACGGTTCCTGATTCATGTCCAGCTCCTTCTTCAAGAAGCGTCTCTCGCCGATCAAGCCTGGTGATCCCATCGATTACAAGGATGTGGATCTTCTCAAGAAGTTCATCACCGAACGCGGCAAGATCCTTCCTCGTCGCCTCACCGGCCTCACCGCCAAACAGCAGCGTGATCTCACCAATGCTGTGAAGCGTGCACGCATCGTTGCTCTCCTGCCCTTCGTGAACCCCGAGGGCTGATAGCTTCAGCCTTGGCACACGATTTCCAGTCAGACGAAATCGTCTGCGTTCTGATCAAGGGACAGCCCCTCATCGGCCGTCTTGTGTCCTTCAAGGGCAACAAGGCAATCTTGACGTTTGGTGGTCACCGTCGAGATCAAGAGGTTCCACTCAGGGACCTCGTTCCCTGCGGTCACCTCAGCGACTCCAGACATCGGTCCGCACTGCCCACTCCGGAGCAAGTTCAAACCATCTTCCTGTCATCTCGCGTCTGTGCTGAAGCCTGGTGGCTCCTGGCGGGTGATGCCACGGATGAGGTCCTCCCCACCCTTTCCCTGACCGATCTGACGGAACTGCTGGTGGGACTCCCTGATCTCACCGCGCTGGCGGCCGTCTGGAGCTGGGTGAACGGTCCTCAGACCTGGTTCCGTCTGCGACGCGATCGCACCCTGCAGGCACGCCCCTTGCAGGAGATTCGCCAGCAACGGCTGCAACAACGTCGGGAACGTCTGCAGCAGGAGCGTGACAATCACCAGCTGGCCTTGCTGAATTCACCTGTCACGCTGACGGAACAACGGCGAGGGTTGCTGGATCCCGCCTGGTCCAACCGCCTTGATCAGCTGCTGGAGCTCCATCACGATCCAGTGGTGAACCTTGGCGAGGAGCCTGCCCTTGGTTTGTTGCGATTGCTGGGGCTGCCCCCTGATCGAAGAGCGCTGAAAAACTGGTTGGTGGCAAGGGATCTGCTGGATCCTCATCAACCCAGCTCCCTGCGCGGCAGTGCCTGGTCCGGTCCGTTTGCTGAAGGCGGTCCTGAGACCGTCGAACTACTGCTGGCCCGTGCCGGCGACATCTGTGCCGGCGATGACACCCGCGTGGATCTCACCGCACAGCGGGTTTACACCCTCGATGACGCCGCCACCCGAGAAATCGACGATGGGCTGGCCCTGGAACCAGGAGAGGGAGGCCCCTGGGTCTGGGTTCACATCGCTGATCCGGCACGGTTGATCGAGCCGGACAGCCCCCTTGACCTTGAGGCCCGTCGACGGGCCACCAGCCTGTATCTGGCGGATGGTGTGCTGCCGATGCTGCCGCTGGAATTGGCTACGGACGTCCTCAGCCTCCGCGCAGGTCAGCGCTGCCCCGCCCTGAGTGTCGGGGTTCTGCTTGATGACAATGGCGCGGTCGTGGACAGCCGCTGTCAACGCTCATGGGTGCAACCCCGATACCGGCTCACCTATGAGGACGGCGATGAGCTGATCGAACTGGCACCACCTGGCGATGAGGATCTCGCCCAGTTGTCCTTACTCCTCAAGCGGCGCTTCCATTGGCGACAGCGCAGGGGGGCGATCAATTTCGATCGTCAGGAAGGACGGTTCCGCCGTGGTGGCAAAGGTCCCGAGCTTCAGGTGGTTGACCCTTCACCGGCGCGGGTGATGGTCAGCGAGGCGATGTTGCTGATGGGGGCCGTCGTCGCGGAGATCGGGCGTCGGGAGGGGTTGGCTCTTCCCTATCGCAGTCAGCCGCCGGCGGAGCTCCCGACTGAGCAGGAGTTGGCGGAGATCCCAGAGGGGCCTGCCCGTGATGCGGCGGTTAAACGCTGTCTCAGCCGAGGTCTGCAGGGCACCAAACCCATGCCCCACTTCAGTCTCGGACTGGATGCCTACGTGCAGGCCACCTCACCCATCCGGCGCTACTCCGACCTGCTGGCCCACCGCCAGTTGATTGCCTGGATGGAGCAGCAACCGGTGTTGGAGGAGCCCCAGCTGCGGGAGCTTCTTGATGAATTGGAAGATCCCCTGCGGCAGTCGATCCAGATCGGTCGAGAGGACCAGCGCCACTGGCAACAGGTGTGGCTGGAGAAGCATCGCGAGCAACAGTGGTCTGTTCAGTTTCTGCGCTGGCTACGGCCTCAGGACCGACTTGCACTGGCGCACGTGCCGGATTTGGCGATGGACCTGGTGGGGCATGCCGATGGTGCGGAGCCATCGCCGGGTCAGCTGCTGACGATGGCGGTCGTTCATGTCAATCCTGACGAGGGCGAGCTGAAGCTGCGTTTTCAGTGACTCATCAACTGGCTGACACGCCACCAGGGCCCCCAGGGGTTATGAACGGCGACCAGATCCATGTGGGTTCCATCCGCTGCGCCTGACAGAACCCGTTCAACCGCCGGCTCCAGGGTGATCAGCTGACGCCGGATGGATCCTGATTCCAACCAGTAACGCAAACCATCAGAATCCCGGCGAAATCGTCCCTGGATCTGCTGACCATGGCGTTCAGCAGGAGCCTCAGCGGCATCCGGGAGCGACAGATCCGAAGCCTGTCCCGGTGTCAGGGATCCGTCCTCCAACAAGGCCTCGGGCATCCTCACTGCACGGTGCTGGGCCTCGCGCCAGTGCGGATGCCAGCAGGGCCAGTCCCAGATGGGCATCACGGCAGCGGGTGCCTGGGGGTCATTAATCAACTGCTGCTGAAGGGAATCCACGGGCAGATCACGTGGCTCAAGGTTGCAGCGCACGGCCAGGGCGGCAGCCAATCCGACGGCCTGGCCGATATTGAGAATCAGCGGTTGCAGCCGGGTCGCCCCATTGGCCATGTGGCTGACGCTGAAGCACTTCTCGGCAGCGAGCAGATTGGAGACATCGGCACTGACCAGCGCTTCGAAGGGAATGCAGAACGGTGTGCCGGTCCAACGCCCCCCCCCAACGGCAGCTCTTCGCTGCGAGCGGCCAGTCATCACCGGGGTAGTGGTGGTCATTGGCATAGGTCCCCACAGCGATGCTTGTGGGGTGCAGGTGGCTGCGTCTCGCCTGTTGTGTCACGGGAAGCAGATCCCGTTCAGAAACCACCGCGTCACCGACCATTCGACGCCCTTCCCGCCAATAAGGCATCAGAGCGAGGTGAGCTCGGGCTGAGGGGAAGGCATCACCACGGGTCAGCCAACCATCGCTGCAGCCGGAGAGCTGGTGTAGGAATTGCAGGCTGTGCTGCTGCATCTCCTGATCCAGTGCATCGCGTTTTGAGGAGTGAGACGAGATCGAACGACGCAGTCCGTCATGCCAGTCGTTGCCGCCCAAAGGCCAGTTCAGCATCACCAACCCTCCTGGCAGACGGCCGTAGGTGAGTGTTCGCTCCAGACCGACAGCGTCCAAGGCTTTGTCAAAGGGCGCGGCTGGTGCCGGCCGTTCACAGAAGTTCGGGATCGCGCCCCTGAGCTGTCCCATGACCACCCAGGTGGGGGACTGCACGGGTTGCCGAATAAAAAAAGGGTCCTCTGCCAGCGCATCAGCCGATGGAGCACTGGGTTCATTCCAGGTTTCTCGGGGCTCCCAGCCCCAGCGGAACGGCGCTCCAGCCAGTGCGATCAGGTCACCCAGATCACTGCCATCGATCCAGATCCGACTGTCCACCCGCTGGCGTTCCCCGTTGCAGTCCAGCTCCAGAGCCTGAATGCGATCACCTCGACGATCAACCGTCTCCAGACGACAACTCGACCACCAGTGGAGCAACGGCTCGGCTTTGACCCAGCTCTGCAGCAAACGCTCGGCCTGCTCGGGACGAAATCCGAAGCAGCTGACCCAGTTCTGATCAAGTCCTTCGGGAACGGTTGTCGCCAGGGTTCGGATGAACTGACCCCAGAGCCCCGTTTGCCAGCAGCTCAGTTCATGCCCATCGGGAGCGCTGACTCCTGCGGCACTGAGCATGCCCCCAAGCCACGGCCCTGGGGTTAACAGCAAAGTCTGAGCGCCTG
>QCSJ01000009.1 GCA_003211535.1 Synechococcus sp. AG-670-A05
AATCAAACGGCGACACGCCCTACGCGATCGACGTTTCCCTACCCATCCAGCCTGGCCTGGCGCATCAACTCGTAGTCGAATCCCAAAATCTCGGTCAGATAGAAGTAGCCGCTCCAAGCGACAACATTGATACTGATAGCCCAGATGAAGAGTCTTCGCCTGGCTTTGCTGTTGTTCTCTTCCATGCCTACTTACTTTCTGTCGAGAGCACGCTAGGCGACGTAGCTACCGCAACCGACCAGGGCCAGAGGTAAAAGCATCTTGCTGAAGGCAAGTAGGAGGAGGCCTCCAGCACTGATGAGACCCATCTTCTTGACCATGGCCTGACTCTCGTCAGTCATGGTGCCCTACTTGGGAAGAGCCATTGCGACACCGAAGCTACAGAGGGGTTTTAGAGGGTTTTGACTTGGGTCGCTAGGTCGATCAAGGCCGCAGTGGCTACGGCTAGCGGAGAGCCTCATTCCACTCGACCTGGATGAAAGTGTGAAGGCTTAAACGCCTCTCGGCCACATCCGAAGCGTTCAAGATCTTCAAACAAGTGTGGTCGACCAGCACCAGACAGATCAGAGAGAAGTCATCAAAGTCAAGCTCACCGCACCCCAAGACGGTTCAACATTTGACAGTTGACTTCAAATGTATTCATTACCACCACGAACAAAATTTGGATTCGCCACTATTTACAGACGCGTTCTGGTCAAGCAGATTACGACGCGAGAACAACGCAACAAACCAGACAAATGAGTCGAAGAGGAATCCATCCACTTTTGATGGGGTTGGACAAGCCCAGGCCAGTCCTCAAACCGAAGCCCAAACCAGTCAAGGAGAAGCAGTCAGACCTGAGTGGTTATGAATCCGCTCAGAGAAAGCGCTTCCTACGCGCCGAGGCAGAAGAAGCAAAGCAGGAGGAGGCTCAAGCCAGGCGAAGTCTCTTGAATCTGGAACGTCAATCGTGATTGACGTTTAAGGCTACAGACGTGGTGATAGTAGTTTCGTTCTGGGTATCGTCAGAGCAGGTACCACAGAGCTATACCGAGGCCCAGAAATTATGGGTACTATTTCGCTTCTATACGCCTTGTCCTAGTCGTTGTAAGAACAGCGGCTTTTACCCTACTAGCATTTTGCGGGCCAAGCCAAGAGCAATTCAAGGGTTATGAACTGTGCATGAGTGATACAGGCGACAACGTCAAATGCTCGCGAAAACATGGTATCGACGAAAAGCTTGTCGATTTGGCAAAGTTAAGAATAGATCTCGATGGGGTGCCCAACTTGATCGAGGTTTGATTAGCTGGTCGCCTTTCGGCCAGCTTTGACCTGCTCTTTGGCTGAGATCAGTGCAATGGCGAGTAACACCATAAGTCCAGTGTTGATACCAATGGAGAACACTATGTCCATGACTGATAGGCGACTAGCCCGTTGATAAGGAATTGGGGCATAACAGCCCATCCGCCAGAAGACTTATTCAGGCCTCGGCTTCAGCCTTTTTGTCAGCCTTATCTTTGACCTCCTCTGTTGTCGCTTCAGCCGACTTGCTGTAGGTGCAGCCGCCAGCGTTAGCCACGTTGGCGGAAGCGGCCATAACCATTACTGAGATGATCACAGTGCCGCCCAAAAAGGCGAAGTTAGGATGGCGGTTCATGTGGGCAAGATCTAAAGCTATGTTAACCCTATCTACTTCATTCACATTCTGGGGACTATGTGAGTCACCAGGTCAGCTTTGGAACCTTTTGATTTCTGTTAAGTAGGTCGCGTTCGTCAACGAAATCCCACTATCCCATCAGCCATGACCGCAAGTGAAAACGCACTTAGCAAGGCTTTGGTCTGCTTTCATAAGCCAGTTTTACGGTGACTGGCTGATTTGCGTGGCAGGTTGGAGTCGCTTCGGCTGCTTCTATTTTGCCAGGCTTACAAAGTAAGCTTAACTTTCAAGATGTGATTATCAACTAAAAAAGGGAGGCTTCCCAGTGGTGGCCTGACCGAAACCAGTCGCGCCGTCAGTCACTGTTTGGGCCACAGAAAGTATCAACCAATAGAAAAGGGACTCAGCTTTCGCTAAAAAGTCTTGTTGTAACTGACGCCCCCTGATGGATTCGAACCATCGACCGACTGCTTAGAAGGCAGTTGCTCTATCCAGCTGAGCTAAGGGAGCTATTCCCTTATCCTGACAGCCCTAGGGAGCACCTAGAATTAATTGCTCCTCAACGACATTGATGGCCCCACGTCGTCTCAGCGAAAGCGAGAAAAAGGACCTGGTGGGTCGTTACAAGGCTGGAGAGTCAACGGCTGCCCTCGCAGAGGCCTTCGATTGCAGCTCAAATACTGTAACCCGTACGGTGAAGGCGCTGGTGCCCCCAGAGGCCTATGCCGCTCTCAAGGCAAGTCGCCAGAAGTCCGCAACGGTGATGCCGGCCGCACCAGTTGCGGCTGAGCCGGAGTTACCCGTTGGTGCTGTGGAGGATCAGGACAAAGCTGAGGCGGTTTCACCCCTGGCCTTGGAAGATGCTGACGACTTCGGTGACGACACGGATGGCGTTAATGAGGAGGACGTGGGGACGGAGGACGACTCCGCATTAAGCCAGACCTTCACTGAACTTGTGCCTTTGCTGGGTGTTGCTGATCTCAGTGATCATCTCCCCGTGGAAGTCCAGCCGATGGCTGAAGGTTGTTTACCGGACAGCGTCTATATGCTTGTCGACAAAGTGGTGGAGCTCGATGCTCGACCATTGCGCGATTTCCCTGAGCTTGGTCGTATCGAGGAGTCTGAGCTTGATCGACAGGGTTTGTTTCTCTATGGAAATCCCCGAGCTGCCAAGCGGCATTGCGGTCGAAGTCAGCGGGTGATCAAAGTGCCGGATACGGCCGTTTTTGAACGCACAAGCGCTTACCTGTTGGCTCGTGGAATTACCCGTTTGGTCATGGATGGCAACCTGATCGCGCTGGATGCAACGCCGTAGGGAGCATGGATCAATCCCAGCGTTGATCAGGCAGCATCGCGGCAACTGCACTGCCTCCGCTGACTACACCAATCACAAGAGAAAGACCTACCAGGAACCCCGTTGGTAGCGGTACCGATCGCGCAGATCCAAGCTGAATGCTGTGTCGGTCTTTCAGGTTCTGAGCTCCCAGACACAGCAGCAGTAACAGCACCGTCCCGGCCCCCAGGCTGCTTAGAACTAGTCTGAGTCTCATCAACATAAATTACCTTTCGGTGGCTTCAGTCTGAGGTTTCCTGGTGAAGCAAAGAATACAAGTGTCGACGGCTGATTCCGGTTTCCTGGGCAAGGTGCCTAGCTGCATCACTAGGACTATCCCCCGCCTTGATCAATTTCTGCAGTCGCTCCTTTAACTCCCACTTATCAAGTTCAATCGGAGTTGAGACTGGGCACCCGCCGAGCACAAGGGTGAATTCCCCCTGAGGACGTGTGGTTTGAAAGTGCTCCAGAGCGGCTGCAATGGTTGGTCCCACCTGCTGTTCGTGTCGCTTCGTCAGTTCTCTCGCCACCTGTAGAGGGCGCTCGGAGCCACAGTGCTCTGCCAAGCTTTGCAGGAGCGTCAGTAGCCGGTGCGGTGCTTCGTAGAGCACGGTTGTTCGTAGCTCGGTGGCGATCTGCTCCAGACGTTGTCGACGTTCCTTGCCTTTGACCGGCAGGAATCCCTCGAAGCAGAAACGACCGCTGGGGAGTCCGCTGCTGACCAGGGCGGTGGTGGCGGCACAAGGGCCCGGGATGCAGATCACCTCAAAGCCTGCGCAACGGGCCTCCGCTGCCAGCTCCTCCCCTGGGTCGCTGATTCCGGGCAGTCCGGCGTCGCTGATCACAGCAACGCTGTCGCCGTCGCTCAGCGCCTGCAGCAGCTGCGGCAGACGGCTGCGGGTGTTGTGCTGGTGAAAGGACAGCCTTCGGCCCTTGGCCTGAAGCGTGCTGAGCAGCTGGCCGCTGTGGCGTGTGTTTTCACAGGCGATCACGGTCACGCCAGACAGCACCGCCTTGGCCCGGGGGGAGAGATCACCAAGGTGACCGATGGGTGTGCCCACGAGGTAAAGGCATCCAGAGGCTGGCTCGTCCCGCTGCATCACAATGGCCAGCGCCTATCCCGAACATGATGCCAACTTTTGCCGTTCTGCCTGCCGGCGTCAGTCAGGACGCTCTGTTGTCGGAACTCCGCCGCCTCAGCTGGGGTGCCGCAGACATCCTGCGGGCTTACGCACGGGGCGAGCAGCCGCCCCATGGCTTTCCAAAGGCTCTGAGTGTGGACGATGGCGGGGAGGGCCCCGTGTCCGCTGCTGATCTGGCCGTGAATCAATGGCTGCTGGATGGCTTGTCCGCTGCGTTTCCTAAGGCTGACTGGACGCTGCTCAGCGAAGAAACGGCCAAGAATCAGCTAACGGTAGGCCAACCCGTGCCGGCCGAATGGCTGTGGATTCTCGATCCCCTTGATGGCACCAAAGATTTTCTGCAGGGCACGGGGGAATACGCCGTTCACCTGGCCCTGGTCCGGGGCAAGCGGCCGGTGATTGGGGTTGTGCTGCTACCGGAGGCTAATGAGCTTTGGATCGGCATCGTCGGCGAAGGCGCCTGGTGTGAGGACCGTCAGGGGCAGCGATCGCCAGTGCGTTTCAGCCCGCGCACCGCGGTGTCGGATCTGATCCTGGTGGCCAGCCGCAGCCACCGTGACGATCGCTTGGTGAAGCTGATTGCCGCCCTCGGGCTCGGTGGTTCCAAGGCTGTTGGGAGCGTTGGCTACAAGGTCGCCACGATCCTGCGCGGCGAGACCGATATCTATCTGTCCCTGTCCGGTCGCAGTGCTCCCAAGGATTGGGACATGGCGGCTCCGGAGGCGGTGTTACTGGCGGCAGGGGGCCGTTTCACCCACGCCGATCAGACCGATCTCACTTACAACACGGGTGATATCCGTCAGGCCGGTTGTTTGATCGCCAGCCATGGAAAAGCCCATGCCGCGCTCGGAGAGCGTGCGACACGGGCCATGGCCGAGATCGATCCCGGCTTTCGGGTGTGATCAGCTCAGGGGTGCCACGGGGGTGGGCTGAGGCTCCTCCCCGGAGGCGTCGCCGCTTTGGGGCACGCCCCGCAGGGTGAGGTTGATCCGGCCGCGGTTGTCGATTTCGCGGACACGGACGGTGACCTCATCACCCACCTTCACGACGTCCTCCACTTTTTCCACCCGGGCTTCCGACAGCTGGGAGATGTGGATCATGCCTTCCTTGCCAGGGAGGATCTCTACGAAGGCGCCGATGGGGATGATCCGTGTGATCGATCCATTGAACACCTCGCCCTCGTTCACCTTTCGGGTGAGACCTTCGATGATCTTCTGGGCTTCATCGGCCGCCGCACCGTCGTGGGAGGCGATGGTGACGATGCCGCTGTCCTCGATGTCGATTTTGGTGTTGGTGCGCTCGGTTATGCCCTTGATGGTTCGGCCGCCGGGACCGATCACCGTGCCGATGAGCTCAGGGTCGATACGGAAGCTCAAAAGGCGTGGGGCATGGGGGGACAGGCCCTCACGGGGCGTATCGATGGCCTCCAGCATCTTTTCAAGGATGTGCAGACGGGCTGGACGGGCCTGATTGATCGCCTCGGCGATTGTTTTCACCGGCAGACCGGTGATCTTCATGTCCATCTGCAGGGCGGTGATGCCCTTCTCGCTGCCGGCAACCTTGAAATCCATGTCGCCGAGGAAATCTTCGATGCCCTGGATATCCGTAAGGATGCGAATATCGTCACCCTCCTTGATCAAGCCCATGGCCGCACCGCTCACCGGTGCCTTGAGGGGCACGCCGGCATCCATCAGCGACAGGGTGCTGCCGCAGACTGAACCCATTGAGGTGGAGCCATTGGAACTGAGCACCTCACTGACAACCCGAACCACATAGGGGAAGGTGTCCTTGGCAGGGAGCACCGGAATGATGGCCCGTTCGGCCAGGGCACCATGGCCGATCTCACGCCGTCCGGGGGAGCGCATCGGCCGGGTTTCACCGACGGAGTACGGCGGGAAGTTGTAATGGTGGAGATACAGCTTCTCGGTGCTGGGATGGAGGTCATCCATCTCCTGGGCATCGCTGGGGGTGCCGAGGGTGGCGGTAGAGAGCACCTGGGTCAGACCACGCTGGAATAGTCCGGAGCCGTGCACCCGTCGAGGTAACACTCCCGCCAGGGCACTGATGGTCCGTACCTCATCCAGGGCGCGACCATCCACGCGCTTACCGTCCTTGAGGATCTGCCGACGCATCAGGGTTTTGGTCAGCGCTTTGAAGCTGTTGCCGAGCAATTTCGGATTGGAGGCGGTCGCCAGACGGATGGCATCGTCCTCCTTCAGCCCAGAGATCGCTTCAGCGGCTTTCGCCTTGATGGCGTCCAGAGCTTGATCCCGCTCGTCCTTTGTCTGGTCGAATTTTTTGAGAACGTCACTGATGGCCTTGGTGCACTGCTTCTCCAGGTAAGCCGGCACCGTGGAGTCCTGTTGAGGCGTCTCGGGCTTCACCTGTTCAATGCCCAAATCCTTCAGCAGTTGCTCCTGGGCTTTGATCAGCTCGCAGATCGCTTCGTAACCGAAGTCGATCGCCTCTATTACATCCTGCTCGGGCAATTGGTTGCCCCCTGCTTCCACCATCACGACACCATCCGGGGTGCCGGCGACGATCAGGTCAAGGTCCCCGCGTTCGATCTCGCGAAAACTCGGATTGAGTACAAAGTCATCGCCGAGGAGCCCCACCCGCACGGCCGCCATAGGCCCGTTGAAGGGAATGCCCGCCAACAGTGTGGCGATGGAGGCACCGGTCACGGCCAGCACATCCGCCGGGACGCGTTCATCGAGAGAGAGGCAGGTGGCCACCACTTGGAGGTCATCCCGCAGCCAACCCGGGAACAGCGGCCGCATCGGCCGGTCAATCAGACGGGCGGTGAGGGTGGCGCGCTCAGGGGGCCGACCTTCCCGTCGCTGGTAGCTGCCAGGGATACGTCCAGCGGCGTATAGGCGCTCTTCGTAATCGCAGATCAGAGGCAGAAAATCGATGCCCTCACGTCCGCTGGAGCGGGTAGCGGTCACCAGAACGGCGGTATCGCCGCATTCAACAAGAACGGATCCGCCCGCCTGGGGGGCAAAACGTCCGGTGGTCAGTCGAATCTCGCGTCCGTCAAAGGAGATCGACTGGGTTTGTCCTTGCACGACGGTTTATGTCCACTTGTCAATCAATAGTTTGACATTTCACCGTGTCCACCAATCAAAAAAGGGAGCCTTGGCTCCCTTCCTGATCCAATGAATGATCTGGGATCCAGCGGATTTCACCAGCTGGACTTCACAACACCGGGCAGCTCGCCTTTGTGGGCCCGCTCCCGCAACTGGTTACGGCACAGTCCAAAATCGCGGTAGTACCCACGGGGTTTGCCGGTGGCCCAGCAACGATTGCGGATGCGGCTTGGGGCACTGTTACGAGGCAGTGCCTGAATCTTGCGATGGATCTCCAGACGATCCATCGGATCATCAGCTGCATTGAACGCCGCCAGCAGCGCAGCACGCTTGGCCGCATAACGCTCAGCTATTTTCTTGCGCTTGACATCGCGGGCGATCATCGACTTCTTGGCCATGCAGCTCTGAAGCAGCGGTAGGACGAGCCAAGGATTTTACACGCCCGTTCGATTCCACTTCAGCGTTGCCCCATCATCTGCTGCACCACGGACAACTGGCTGGTGTCCCGCACGATAAGTACCAGGGTAAGTCCAACAATCAACAGGAAGCTTGATTGCGCCACCGCCAATTGCAGGCGCTCGGACACTGGGCGGCCCCGGATGGCCTCGATGCCCAGCAGCAGCATCTGTCCACCATCCAGCAGAGGTAGAGGCAGGGCGTTCAGTACCGCCAGATTGATGGAGATCAGCGCCATGAACAGCACCAGGCCCGAGGCTCCTTGCTCACTGAGCTGAGCACCCATTTCAACGATCTTCACCGGACCACTCACCTGACTGGCGGTGGCACGGAAGTTGGTGACCAGCCCTCCATAGCCCATCACCGTTTGGTTCAGCAGGTTCTGGAATTCGCCCAGGGTGTAGCTGATCAACTCCCCAGGGTTGGCGGCTGCCCTGGCGTCACCGCTAAGGTTCATCTGAAGTTGGGCGCCGATGCGGCCCTGCCCTTGCTGGTTGAGCGGCGTCAAGTTGATCACGTCCAATCGCTGACCCTGCTGGCGTTGAAGCCGGAGCATCTGATCCGGTGAGTTCTTGATCGTCTCCACCATGGATCTGACGCCCTCCTGGCCTGCGGAGAGAAGGTCCCCTTCCAAGCTCAGGACTCGATCCCCGGGGGTCAGCCCGGCACGATCAGCAGCTTCTCCCGGTTGAACCGCCACCACCAGAACACCAGGGTCTGGTTCCGCCGGTAACCCCACTAGGGCAGCCTGTCCAAACA
The DNA here is from genome assembly GCA_003211535.1 of Synechococcus sp. AG-670-A05. Lineage (GTDB taxonomy): Bacteria > Cyanobacteriota > Cyanobacteriia > PCC-6307 > Cyanobiaceae > Parasynechococcus. Next base: position 8,416 of record QCSJ01000009.1, read on the forward strand.
AAACCACTAAGGCCAGCAGCAGGTTGGCGAACACTCCGGCAGCGATCACGAGGGCTCGCTGGGGAATTGGGCGGTTGCGCAGCAAATCCGGATCATCGGCCGGAATAGTGCTGTCCTCGTCGTCATCCGGAAAGGCCACGAAGCCGCCGAGGGGCAGGGCCCGGATCGCGTAGGTGACGCCGCGCCGCTGGCGTTTGATCAGCGCTGGGCCGAAGCCGATGGAAAAGCCGCTCACACGGATCCCCTGCAAGGTAGCTGCCAAGAAATGGCCTGCCTCGTGGATCATGATCAACAGCGCCAGAACGGCCATGGCCGCCAACACATTCATTCCGCTCTCAATCGTGCATTCGAGTCATTCTGGCTGGAGTCGCTCACAGCCGACGTAGGGAACCAGCATTTTGGGCAGCACCACACTGCCATCGGATTGCTGGCCGGTTTCCAGGAGGGCCGCCATGGTGCGGCCCACAGCCAGACCACTGCCATTCAGGGTGTGGACGAGTTTGGTGGCTTTGCCTTCCTTGGTTCTAATGGCGGAACGCCGGGCCTGGAAATCTCCGCAGACACTGCAGCTGGAGATCTCCCTGTAAGCCGCTGCACCGGGTAGCCACACCTCAAGGTCGTAGGTGCGTTGCGCTGAGAAACCGATGTCGGCTGTGCAGAGATCGAGAACTCTGTATGGCAGTTCCAGCGCCCGTAGCACAGCCTCCGCATCGGCGGTGATCTGGGCGTGGGCCTCTGCGGATTGGTCGGGATGGGCGAACCAGTAGAGCTCCACCTTATTGAATTGGTGCAGACGGATCAACCCTCGGGTATCCCGTCCGTAACTGCCGGCTTCCCGGCGGAAACACGGGCTATATGCCGCGTAGCGGAGTGGCAGCTGATCTGCGGGGATGATCTCGTCGCGATGCAGTGAGGTAACCGGCACCTCGGCAGTGGGGGTCAGCCAGAGGTCGTCCTCAGAGCAACGGAAGCAGTCATCGGCGAATTTAGGCAGCTGTCCCGATCCCGTGAGGCTGGCGCTGTTCACCAGCACTGGAGGAAGCACTTCCTTGTAGCCCTTGCTGGTGTGCAGGTCCAGCATGAAGTTGATCAGTCCCCGCTCCAACCGGGCTCCCTGACCGATTAACGTTACAAATCGGCTCTGGGCGATGCGGACAGACCGCTCCGTGTCGAACAAGTTCAGGTGTTCGGCTATCTCCCAGTGCTCCGCGAGCCCTTGTTCATGGCGAGGCTTGCCCCAGCTGCGCAGCTCAATGTTGTCGGTCTCGTCCTTCCCATCCGGACAGTCCGTTGATGGCAGGTTGGGATACGTGAGCAGTTGTTCCTTCAACTGAGTGGAGAGATGTTTCTCCTCTTCCTCGAGAACAGCCACCTTCTGTTTGATGGCGTTGCCCTGCTGCCGGAGTTCGGCGACCTCCTCACCCTTGGGGTCAACCCCCGCTTTGATCTTCTGGCCGACCTCCTTGCCGATGCGGTTTCCCTCGGCCTGCAGCCCACTGCGTTCCTCTTCGAGCTTGCGCTGCTTCAGGGCGATCACCTGAAGCCGGGTTAGATCAACGGCCTTGCCCCGACGTCCCAATTCAGAGGCGATCTTGTCGGGATTCTCACGCACCAGGCGCTGGTCGAGCACGGATCCTGCAGAGGGGGCGCCGGCAGCCTATGGCAGTCTGTTCAGAGAACCTGTCCGAGCATCACGGCAGCAACGGCTGAAAATATGGTGATGCCTAGTGCTGTGATCGGATTTTGCCCCTGGGCCACGGCCACGGTGGTGATCACACCAGCCCCGAGGCAGGCCACTGCGAGCTGAGAGGTGATGTCGTTCTGGCGATCCAAAGGTGGGCCATCAATCAATTGATTGGACCGTAGGTATCGCCATTAACCATGTCTTCACCCAAACTCGTCTTCGTTACGTGGGTTCAGGCTTCGTTACGTCCCGCAATGGAGGCGGGCCGGGCGCGGCCGCTGGAGGCCCATATCTGAAGGGCCTCCAGCTGTTCCCGTGCCGTTCTGGACAGTGGGATCAGCTGGGCGGCGGCGCGGATCAGGTCGGTTTCATTCAGCTCCCGGCCTTCTGCGAATGCCAAATGCATCGCTTCGATCACGGTCTGCTCCAGCTCAGCGCCTGAAAATCCTTCAGATCGGCTGATCACCGTCTCCAGCTGCAGCTGCAGTCCTGGGCGTCGTCGATGCAGGTGCAGGCTGAGAATGCTGCGCCGCTCTGCCGTGGAAGGAAGGTCTAGCAGGAAGATCTCGTCGAAGCGTCCTTTCCTCAGCAGTTCGGGTGGCAGCTGGTCGACACCGTTCGCCGTGGCGACTACGAACACCGGCGACTGTTTTTCTGCCATCCAGGTGAGCACGCTGGCCAGCACCCGCTGACTCGTGCCGCCGTCGCTGCGGCCATCGCCGCCGAAGCCCTTGTCTATCTCATCAATCCAGAGCACACAGGGAGCCATGGCTTCCGCCCGCTGGATCGTTTCGCGGGTGCGGGCTTCACTGGCACCGACAAGCCCCGCGAACAGTCGCCCCACATCAAGACGAAGCAGGGGCATCGACCAGCTGCGGGCGATCGCTTTCGCCGTGAGGGATTTACCGGTCCCCTGGGGCCCCACCAGCAGTACACCCCGTGGCATGGGCAGTCCGAAGCGACGGGCTTCGTCTGAAAAGGCACGATGACGCTGCTGCAACCAGTCCTTGAGCGCCGCCAGGCCACCGATCGCCTCCGTTCCGGACTCCGTTACGCAGAACTCCAGCACCTCACTGCGAGCAATGCTCTGGCGTTTTTCTTCGAGAACCTCCTCCAGGTCATCAGAACCAAGCTGGCCGCGACGGGCCAGGGCCCGAGCAGCGACCTGGCGGACCCGCTGTTCACTGAGCCCGCTGCAGGCGCGGGTGAGCTCTTCAAGCACTTCGGGCTCCAGGTGGGAGTCGCTGCTGAGGCTGATGGTTTTCAGCAGGCTGCGCAGCTCATCGTTGTCCGGCAAGGGGAGATCCAGAAGGGTGAGGGACTCTTCGAGATCCGTTGGAGGTGACCAGCTGCCGCTGCAGAGCACCAATGTATGTGGAGTGCTGCGCAGAGCTTGCTGAAGGTTGCGCAGCATCCTGGCGATGCCTGGGTCATCGCAGAAGCGATGGAAGTCTTTGACCAGCAGAAGGGTCGGCTTGCTGCTGTTCAGGTCCCGCAGCCATTGCAGCACTGCCATTGGCTGACGACTCCCCAGCCCCTCAACGTTGAGGACGCCTTGAAGGCCGTCGATGAAATCCCAGCAGCCCAGTTGGTGTTGCAGCCGAGTCGCTGTTTGCTTCAACAGGGCTTCCACCCGCGCTTCCTCGCTGCTGCGGATCCAGATCAGAGCTGTCCTCGCCCGGATCAGCAGATCAAACTGATCCCTCCAGCTGGTGCCCGCGGTCATGACTATTGCAGACCCCGCAATGCAGCCCAGCGGGGGTCGATCGGCTCAGCCGATTCTCTGAAACTCCTTTCCGGGTGGATGCGAGGACCTGGACAGTGTTCACCACAACGATTCACCAAAGGCAGCTGCAGGTTGAGTTGTTCGAACACCCATTGCTGGGGATCGAATTTCCCCCGTGGATCCAGGTATTCGACCAACCCCTCCATAGCGGAGATTTCTTCGGAGTTCTGAAGATCGTCTTCCGTCGGTGGCGCCTGACCCAGCCAGATCAGTTCAGCGCTGGTGCATCTGAGCTCGTGGTTGAACTGGCCAAGGCAGCGGTCACAGCACAGAGTTACGGTGGTACGGAGGTCTCCCTCCACCATCAGCACATTGCCGCGATGTTCTGCATGGAGGTCACCCCGCACGGGGGTCAATGACAGCAGTTGATCCAGATGTCCTTCGACGGACCAATGGCGGGGAGTACCCAGCACTCGAAGTTCCTGAAGGGCAACAGGCTCCAGGCCTTCAATCATTTGCCGCCTTTGGGTTCAAAGGGAAGTCGTGAATCGCCAGAGCTCAGAGTGGTGGAATTGGCAGGCACCGTCTGCTGGGTCATCTGCTGATCCAGAATTTTCTGGAGGTTGTCCGGCAATGCCTCTCGGGTGAGCAGGAAGGTCTGCAAAGCTTGAAAAATATTAGCAATCACCATGTAGAGCAGAACACCTGCGGGAAGCGGGAAGAACAGGAACATTCCTGTGATCATCACCGGGGTGATCTTGTTGGCGGTGGCCTGCTGAGGGTTGGCTGGCATGCCCATCCCCGACAGCAGCTGGGACAGGAACAGCGTGAGTCCAAAGCCTCCGACGAGGATGGCGATGTCCCAGTTGATGTCTCCGTCGGCGTAGAAGCCCACCTGGCCGAGTGCCTTGATGAACAGGAAACCGCTGCGAGCAGCAAGTCCAGGAATCTTGGCCTCCACGGTGGCGTCACCTGCGGCCAGGGCGGAGATGGTGCCGTCATCACCGACACTCACCACGTCATCGCCCTTGGTGATTGACCAGTTGGGGGCAAATCTCGAAGGGTTGTCGACCGCCGTAAGGACCTCATCAAAATCTCTGCCATCCTTAGTGTGGAGATTCACCGTGGCGTTGTCGCCGACGCCGAGCTTGGTGCCGCGGGGAAGGCTGGCGATCACTGGAACGTGATCGGTTTCGGCGATGAAGATAGAATGGCTTGCACTGTTGAACGGCTTCGGCTCAACAGCCGCGATCTGATCAGCCGGCAGAACCTTGAGATTGATCGTGTAAGGAACGTCTGCGAACGGTGATCCCCGCAGTGTGGCGAATAGGGCAAACAGAATCGGCATCTGCACCAGTAGCGGCAGGCATCCAGCGAGAGGACTGCCGAATTCCTTCATCACCTTGCCGAGTTCCTCCTGCTGCTTTTGAGGATTGTTGGCGTAACGGCTCTTGATTTCAGCCTGACGCTTCTGGATCACAGGCTGGGCTATGCGCATGCGCCGAGCGCTACGAATGGATCCAGCGCTGAGGGGATAAAGAGCGATGCGGATCACAATCGTGAGAGCCACGATCGCCAGGCCGTAACTGGGAACCAATCCGTAGAAGAAATCCAGGATCGGGATCAGCAGGTTGTCGGAGATGTACCCGATCACGTTGAAGAACCCGTAGTTGGTGACGTTGTGGTGCCAGTGTGCACGAATAGATGATTCAGGCGGCGAATCCTTCGACCGCCTTGTCGGCAGGTGCGGATGAGCGGGCAGCCATGCGTTCGAGGATGTAGTCCTCGGTCTGTCGGAAATTCGGAATCGAACGCATTTCCAAACGAGCGCCGTCACTCAGCACGAGCACCATGTCGCCCCAGGCGCCGAAGCCCCGAGAAACGGTGCGGACCTCCTTGATCTGGGAATAGACCACTTGGGTCTTCTCCTTGCCCATCCACCCGCCGGTAACGGAGATGCGCCGACTGGTGATGCGGAAGCGCAGCCATACGGCCCGGACAATCGCTCCGATCGCGAATGGCAATCCGATCAATGTGACACCCAACAAGAGATTGAAGATCAGATCACCCTTTGCCGGGCCACCGTCGTAGTGAACTTCCTCTTGGATGCTAGTCATCGGCCCAGGCCTGCAAATCTCAGAAGACTGTCGCATTCTTCGAGCAACTGTGATGGATCCGCTTGCGATGCTTCGGGGCGAAGGCTGACCAGCACCCATCTGCCTGCCAGGTCCACCCGGTGTTCGAGCTGCTGGCGGAGGTGCTGATGCAACAGGCGTCGCAGGCGGTTCCGGCGCACAGCTCGCTTGCTTACCTTGCTGCTGATCACCAGGGCGCAGCGGCAGCAACGCTTCGGATGTCGCCGCAATTCCTGCCGCAGCATGCTGACGTCCTCCGATATCACCCGAAGCACCATCAAGCATCCTTGATAACGACGACCGGATCTATGCAGCCTGTTGAAGCAACGGTACCCCCTCAAGCGCATGGAGGCGGGAAGTGCCATCAACCCCGGCGTTTTTTAGAGAGCAGAGCGATCAGTGGATCAGACCGCCAGACGGGACCGACCCCGCTTGCGGCGGGTGCGGATCACACGACGGCCAGTGTGGGAACGCATGCGAACCCTGAAACCGGAAACACGCTTCCGCTTGCGGCTGGTTCCACCCAGAGTGCGCTTCGTCATGACTGTTGTTTGGCGTCCGGCCGATCAGAAGTGACAAATTTATCAGTCAGTCCATATCGATTAGCCAGCTGCCGACGTAGCCGGACATAGGGACATCACCGGGGGCCTGGATCAGGGCATTCAGCTGATACATCCGCTTGCTCTGGGGATTGAACAGTTTGATGCGCAGCGAGTAATCACCCTCAATGGAAACTGGAGTGTCGGGGTAGACCTCAATCACGGTCTGGGTTTTGTTGACCTCGATCGTGGCGGGCACTTCCTCCAGGCAACGGGTGCGACTCATCATGCTGCCGGGGGACGTCCGACAAAGGGCCATTCGCTCGGGACGCAGCTTCGAGTCGAAGTAATCCGGCACTGTCACCGTCAATTTCATGATCGCCGTCTTGCGGTCCTTAGCTCTCAGATGCAGGAACCACTCGGAACGATTGTTCTCGGTGGATGAGGTCAGGAAGTAGTAAAGCTTTTTGTAATTACGGTCGTTGTCCCAACGGAATTCCATCAGACCTGGTGTTCCTCCCTGCGCTTTGACGGTGGACGGAATCAACGCATGGCTGGCGGTGGTCAGAACCGTTGCTGCGCTGAAGGTCAGGACCGGTCGAAGAAACGAAGCTTTCATCACGATTGCTCAGATGAGGAGATTCTCCTGAGACCCACGGCGGTAAGGGGGGGGGCGGGGCCGGCCGCTGAGCTGTCAGTTGTGACCAGATCGGTCTGGGCGCAGTCGACTGGCTTCGCCCAGGTAAGGATGTTGCGGCGTCTGCTCTGACGGCAGCCAGACATGGGCTAATACGCGGATGCATCGACAAAGGTCACCCTGGACGGACATCTGTTGGCAATCCAGTAGGGCCACGCTGTCCCAGCCTTCGCGCTGACGCGCTTCGGCTGCGGGAAAACAGGCATCGAGATCGGGGGTGACGGAAAACGTCACGGACACAATCTCGATCGGTTGGATCCCGTTTCGGCTGACTAAGGCATCGATCAGTTCACGGACCGCATGGCGGATGTCCGTCGTGGTGTTGGCCTGACAGGTGGTAGCCCCTCGCAGACCCACCAGACGATGTGGAGCGTTTTTCATGGGCGGTAAAGCCAGAGCACCTGACCACTGCCCATCAGCTCAAGACTGAGGCGCTGCTGTAGCAAGGTGATCAGCTGGGAGCCCGGCAGTAGGTTCATCAACTTCTTTCGGGTCCGTCCCAGGGTGACTGGACGCGTTGTCTGCTCATCAAGGTCCGCCAGCCTTGCGGCGAGGCACCGGGCGTGTTCTTCATCGCCAAGTTCATCCACCAGACCCAGGGCCTTCGCCTGTTCACCGCTGAAAACGCGGCCATCGGCAAAGCCGCGGACCTCCTCCTCGGTCATTGAACGCCCTTCCGCGACCACACGAACGAACTGGCCGTAGCTGCTGTCGATCAGCTCCTGCAGCAGAGCGCGTTCCTCGGCGCTGAGGGGTCGATCCGGGGAAAGAATGTCCTTGTAGATCCCACTCTTGACGGTGTCGAAGCGGATGCCGATCCGTTCGAAGACCCTTGACAGGTCATTGCCGCGCAGGATGACCCCGATCGACCCTGTGATGGTGCCGGGGTTGGCCACGATCGATTCCGCCGCCACGCCGATGTAGACCCCACCGGAGGCGGAGATATTGCCGAAGCTGGCCACCACTCGGCAGCCCTTGGCCCGCAGGCGCAGCAGTGCTGCATGGATCTCCTGGCTGTCGCCAACTGTTCCACCGGGACTGTCGATGCGCAGGAGCAGAGCGGGGAATTCCCTCTCCTCCACATCACGGAGTGCCTTGAGCACCCGCTGTCGGGTGCTGCCAGTGATAGGACCATCCACCACGATCCGCGCCATGCGACGGCGTGATTTGCGGCGCCAGGGCCAGACCATCTCTCGCAACTGCAATCCCCTGGATCTTAAAAAGAGCATCCTCCTCCTCTCCCATGGCACCGCTAAGTCTCTGGTTGCTGATGGTGCTTCCGTTCGCGTTATGGGGAACGGCCATGACGGCCATGGCGCCGCTAATCGCCTGTGGCGGACCCTGGTTTGTCGCGGCCTTTCGGTTGCTGCCAGCCGGCATTGTTCTGATGGCCTGGGCCGTGATCAGTGGACGTCGCTGGTCACTGGATGGTCGGGACCTTTCCTGGTTCCTGCTGTTCACCCTTGTGGATGCCTGCTTGTTCCAGTGGCTATTGGCCTGTGGTCTTGCGGAGACCGGCGCCGGGCTCGGTTCGGTGCTGATCGATTCCCAGCCCCTGCTGGTGGCGCTACTGGCGAGGGTGCTGTTCTCTGAATCGATCAACCCCGTTGGCTGGCTTGGACTGGCCCTCGGCCTGGCAGGAATCGTCTGCCTCGGTGTTCCTGCGGATCTGCTGGCTCACTGGTGGTTGTTGCTGGATCCACCCCAATTGCAACAGGTGCTTCAGCCTGGTGAAGGGTGGATGCTGCTGGCCGCACTGGCGATGGCGGTGGGAACCGTGCTGATTCGCTACGCAGCCCGCCACAGTGATCCGGTGGCGGTGACGGCCTGGCACATGCTTCTCGGTGGTTGCCCCCTTCTGCTGGCGGCTGAATGGCAGAACGGCTGGACCCTTCCTCACTGGACCATGGCGGACTGGGGACGCATGGGTTTCGCCACGTTGATGGGCAGCGCCCTGGCCTACGGCCTGTTCTTCTGGTTCGCCAACCGCCGTGACCTCACCACCTTCAGCAGCCTTGGTTTTCTGACGCCCGTTTTCGCCCTGGCCACGGGTGGCTGGTTTCTGGGTGAGCGTCTGGATGCGCTGCAGTGGGTCGGTGTGCTGATGGTGTTGGTATCAGTGGTGTGTGTGAGCCAGCGTCGACGTCTGTGGGAGCCTCAGCCGGCGGGATGACCTCTCATCCCCTTGACCTAATCCTGGTCAGCACGCCCATCGGTGTGCTGGGGAGTGGTCGGGGCGGTGGTGTTGAACTCACCCTGAGCTCCCTGCTCAAGGGTCTGGTGGATCGCGGTCACCGGGTTCGTCTAATAGCCGCTGAGGGATCCCAGCTGCCGCACGGATGTGAATCCGCCGAACTGCTGACCGCTGAAGGTGAGGACCAGCCCAGCTGGCAGCACCTGGATGGGGAATCACCGGTGTCGATCCCCCGTGATGGCTTGTTGCCACGGTTCCTAGACATCGCCCTTGAGGTGGGTGCGCGGGCCGATGCCGTGATCAATTTCGGCTACGACTGGTTGCCGTTGTGGATCACGCCACACCTGCCCCATCAGCTTTATCACTTGATCTCGATGGGAGCCGTGGCAGAGGTAATGCGTGATCAGATCGAGGCGCTGGCGTCTTGGGATCAGCAGCGACTGGCTTTCCACACCGCACGACAGGCGTCCGATTTCTGCCTTCCCCACCCGCCGCGGGTGGTTGGCAACGGCTTTGATCTGGCCCGTTATCGATTCCGCCAAGAGGCTCGCGGGCCCCTGGGCTGGGCCGGTCGCGTGGCACCGGAGAAAGGGTTGGAAGATGCCGCTGCCGCAGCGGCAGCCCTGGGGGAGCAGCTGCTGGTGTGGGGGCTGCGGGAGGACCCTGCCTACGCGGAGGCGGTGGAGGCATCGGTGCCATCCGGCACCCTGCAGTGGCGGGGCTTCCTGCCCACCGCTGATCTGCAGGAGGAATTGGGACGTTGCCGGGCCCTGATCAACACCCCCAAATGGAATGAGGCCTACGGCAATGTGGTGGTGGAGGCGTTGGCCTGTGGGGTGCCCGTGGTGGCCTACGACCGTGGAGGTCCAGGCGAACTGGTGCAATCGGGAGAGACGGGCTTTCTTGTTAAGCCTGATGACATCGCTGCACTGACCTCTGCCCTGAGGCGGCTTCCAGAATTGGAGCGTGCCGCCTGTCGCGCCTGGGTGGAGAGGAATGCCAGCCAGGCCGTCTTTGCCCGTCGGGTCGAAGATTGGATCCTGGCGGGACGTCCAACGTCGTCCTAAGTGGCGGATGTCAACATCGACGGGTTGTCCTGAGCTGCTATGCGGTGGTTATGTCCGGCCGCCGCCACCTAGGAGTGTTGGCCTTGGTGCTGGGTCTTGGGGTCCTGATCACCTGCTGGCGACTCGGCTCCACCGGAGTGGTGGATGAAACTCCCCCCCTGTTCGCCGCAGCGGGGAGAGCCATGACGGAAACCGGTGACTGGCTGACCCCTCGGGTGAACGGTCTGCCCCGTTTCGACAAACCGCCGTTGGTGTATTGGCTGATGGCTCTGGGCTACAGCCTTCCAGGTCAGATGGTATGGGATCCCCTCGGCAGCTGGGCTGCGCGGTTGCCTTCGGCTCTCTCCATCGTGGCGGTGATGCTCGTTCTGGCGGACACCTTGCTGCGTTGGCCTCAGGCGAATCGCCAGCAGTCAGCAGCTGCCGCTTTAACCGCAGCATTGAGTTTCGGCCTTTCACCGTTGGTCCTGGTCTGGAGCCGCACCGCGGTGAGTGACGCCCTGTTGTGCGGACTGCTCGCCATCAGTCTGATATTGCATTGGCGGCGGTTTGCTTCACCCGACCGTCACCGCTGGTGGCCGGCCTGGTTAGTGCTGGGTCTGGCGGTTCTGGCTAAAGGGCCGGTGGCGGTGGTGCTCACAGGGCTGACCCTTCTGCTGTTCGGCGCTCTGAGGCGTGATCTGGCCACGCCCTGGAGACGTCTGAGACCCCTTCCCGGACTTGCTCTGACGGCCCTCGTCAGCCTTCCCTGGTATTTCCTAGAACTGCTTGTGGAAGGCCAGCCGTTTTGGGACAGCTTCTTCGGCTATCACAACCTGCAGCGCTTCACCAGCGTCGTCAATGACCATCTGCAGCCCTGGTGGTTCTTCGGCCCCGTGATGATTGTGGCGGCTATGCCGTTCTCGCCGCTGCTGTTGCTGGGATTGGCCCGTCTTCCACGGCAGCGAACATCACCCGAACAGTCACTTCATCAGTTCGCCGGTTGCTGGCTGCTGGCGGTGTTTCTGCTGTTCACCACAGCGGCTACTAAGCTACCCAGCTACTGGCTTCCGGCCACTCCGGCTGCGGCTTTGCTGATCAGTCTCGGGCTGGGGAGAAGGGATCGCTCGCTCGGGGTGGCCTGGGGCAGCACGGTGATGATCGTGCTCCTGCTGGCGGTCGGCTTCTTGTGTGCGCCGCTCTGGGTTCCGCTGATCACCGACCCGGAAATGCCGACCCTGGCTGCGGATCTTCTGGCCAGTGGTCTGGTGTGGCGCGCGGCAGGCTGGTTCAGCTTGGCGGCCATGCTGGGGCTGGTGGCCTGGCGGTGCACCGCTGTCTTCCGGTTGCTCGCGATGCAGCTGCCGCTGCTCTGTTTTCACCTTGCATCGCTGATTCCCATTGCCGAATTGGCCGATCAACTGCGGCAGCTCCCGCTTCGCCAGGCGACCCAGACTCTGATGAATCAGCAACGGCCCGAGGAGCCACTTGCCATGGTGGGCGCGATGAAACCCTCGGTCCATTTCTATGCCGGACAGGTGATCCTGTTTGAAGGGCGATCGGACGGCGCCCTGGTGAACCTGGCGGATCGCCTGGCCAATGAGCAGCGTCGCGGCTGGCGCGGGGTTCCGTTGCAGTCACCGGGAGCCTCCCCGACGGTTCTGCTAATCATTGATCAGGGCACAATCCTCGAGAAGCACTGGCGGGGATTGCATCCGGAGACGCTGGGTCGTTTCGGGATTTACACTGTTTGGCGGGTGGAGAGGACACGCTTGAACGATCGTGCGGCCGAGCTGATGTCCGATGGGGTCGATGCCGACTGGCGGCAGCCTCGGCCTGAGCGGTTCTGATTCAGCCTTCGCAGAAGCGTTGGCGATGGCAGAAACCGCAGCAGCTCCATAACTCCATTTCTCCATTCGGTGCCGGACGATGGCATTGCGGACAACTCCCCATGCCGTGAACATCGGTGCGGCTGGGGTGGCGGGACCAGATGTCCTCCTCACTGGGCAATGCGCTCGGGCTGCCTGAGTAGTGCTGCTGAATGCGCAGATCCCGCACCGGGTGACCGCTGCTGTTTAGAGCACTGATCAGCTGAGGCTTGTTGTATTGCAGAGCCTGGCGCCACTGGGGGTGACTGGCCCCCACCGTCAGCACGCCCCGCTGTAGGGACAAGGGGCGACAGTGTGCTGCCAGACGCTCGCCGGCGATGGAGGGCCAGTCCTGCCAAAGGCCGGCGAAGCTGCCATCGCTCAGCCAGTCCTGGCGAAGGCGGTTGAGGCAGTCACTTAATGGAGATGCAGGAGTGGGGGGGGGCTGCTGGAGCAGTTCAACACCTAGGAGTCTGCGCCGTTGTCCGTCTGGTGCGATGGCCATAGTCTGATCGTAAGGCGGAGATTGCAGCTGTGCTCGCTAGTCTCGAGGAGGTTTTGCCATTCCCGATGGGCTTCTTCGATCGGTTGGGACGCCTAGTGCGCGCTAATGCCAACGCTGCAGTAAGCAGCATGGAAGATCCATCCAAAATTCTCGATCAGTCCGTCGCGGATATGCAGGCGGATCTGGTGAAGCTGCGTCAGGCTGTGGCCTTGGCCATTGCCAGTCAGAAGCGGCTTCGCAGCCAGGCTGAGCAGGCCTCGTCTCAGGCCACGACCTGGTACGAGCGGGCTGAGTTGGCGTTGAAGAAGGGAGAGGAGGACCTGGCTCGAGAAGCACTCACCCGGCGCAAGACCTTTCAGGAGACCGCCACTTCTTTGAATGCACAGGTCCAGTCGCAGGACGGCCAGGTCGAAACCCTTAAGAAGAGTCTTGTTGCCCTTGAAGGCAAGATCGCTGAGGCCAAAACAAAGAAGGACATGCTCAAGGCCCGCGCTCAGGCAGCGCAGGCCCAGCAGCAGCTGCAGAGCGCCGTGGGCAACATCGGCACGAATTCCGCTATGGCTGCTTTCGAGCGCATGGAGGAGAAGGTTGAGGCCATGGAAGCTACGGGCCAGGCCGCGGCTGAGTTGGCAGGTGCTGATCTAGAAAGCCAGTTCGCCGCCTTGGAGGGAGGCTCCGATGTGGACGATGAGTTGGCAGCGCTCCGCAACCAGCTCAAGGGCGGCCCCGAGGCCGTTGCTCTGCCTGCCTCAGAGGACTCCCAGGCCTTGAAGCAGGTGAAGGTGGAGCAAGTAGATGCGGATCTTGAGGAGTTGAAGCGTTCCATCGACAAACTCTGAAATCCTGCTGATCCGCTCCAGGGATCCATAGGATCGAAACAGCCATGACCTTGTGCTTTGGTCGCTGACTTCACGGACGCCGGGTTCACCTCGGAAGTGCTTCAGGCTCCAGGATCTGTTCTCGTTGACTTCTGGGCGCCCTGGTGCGGTCCCTGCCGGTTGATGGCTCCATTGATGGATTGGGCGGCGGACACTTACGGCGAGCAGCTGAGGGTGGGCAAGCTCGAAGTCGATGGCAATCCATCGACCCGTGATGCCTACGAGGTGCAAGGCATTCCCACGCTTATCCTGTATCGCGGTGGAGAAGTGGTCGCCCGCCATGAAGGAGCGATCGCCAAGCCCCAGTTACAAGCTTTCCTGGATGCCAACCTCTAGGCGACTGGAGGCACTTGGCAACGGCGTCTTTGCTCGTACTGACCAGGCCAAGCAGGTCTACCAGGGAGAATCAGGGGTTCCCCCTCTAATTGATCTCTCTCTCGGTTCGACAGATTTGCAGCCCCCGGAAGAGATTCTCCAGGTCATCGCCTCCGCGGTTGCTGACCCTTCCAGTTCCGCTTACTGCCTTGACGCAGGGACAGCACCGTTCAACCAAGCGGTTTCAGCCTGGTGCCAGCATCGACTCGGTGTGGAAGTCGACCCACAGCGCCAGGTTCAGCTGCTGGTCGGCTCCCAGGAGGGAACGGCCCATCTTCCCCTTGCTTCTCTTGATCCCGGAGACCGTGCGCTTCTCCTAGATCCCTCCTATCCATCCCATCGCGGCGGGTTGGTGCTGGCCGGAGCCTCGATCTGCAGTCTGCCCTTATCCCAGGAGCGGGAATGGCTTCCTAATCTCAATGCCATTGGCCCCGAGTCCTGGGATCAGCTGAAACTGTTCGTTCTCGGGTATCCCCACAACCCGACCGCACGGGTGGGGGATCAGGAGCTGCTCGATCAGGTGATGGCCCGCGGCTGTCGTCACCAGCTGGTGATTGCCAACGACAATCCTTACGTGGATCTGGCATTGGAGGGGGAGGCGCCATCACTGTTGCGGAGTCCCGGCTGGAGAGACTGGGGGATTGAATTCTTCTCCCTATCCAAGGGGTGGTGTCTGGGGGGATTTCGCCTGGCGTTCGCCATCGGAGCCGAACCCTTGATCACTGCCCTTCGTCAGGTGAAGGGCGTCGTGGACTTCAATCAGTCGTTGGCGTTGCAACAGGGGGCGATCGAGGCCCTCACCCGCTGGGCGGATTGGCCCCTGAGTCTTCACGCTGTTTATCGCGAGCGTCGGGACCGCGTCCTATCGGTGCTGCGGAGCGGGGGCTGGTCCTGTTCAACCCCGGAGATGGCCATGTACCTCTGGTTGTCATTGCCGGCTGATGCCGAGGTTCAGAAGCTTGGCGATGAAACCTTCGCCCGTCGGTTGCTGCAACGCGCCGGCGTCGCGCTCACCCCAGGCTCCGGTTTCGGGGCAGGGGGCAGTGGCTGGTTGCGAATGGCTTTGGTCCGTCCAGCGGATGAACTTGAAGAGGCAGCCCGAAGGGTGGTGGCTGCTTCTCCATGACCTGGAAGGCTCGACCGCACCGTCGGGGAGGACGTCAGCTGGCGTTGCACCGAAAGCGATACCGGAGGGAGCGTCCTGGGAGCTGGGATCTCCGCTGGCTGCCAGTGTGCAGTAGCACCGAGATCAGCCTGGCTGAATGGCTTCAGGACGATCCGGATCTGGTGCGACCACGGGCGGTGTTGGCTCGCCGGCAGCGGCGAGGTGTCGGTCAACGGGGTCGCCACTGGCAGTCGCCCAGCGGTGGGGTTTGGCTGAGTGCTGCCATGCCCTGCTCAGGGCAGTCCTTAACTGCGGCTGGGCTGCTCGGCCTTGCTCTTGCCCTGGAGCTTGCCCAGAGGTTGGAGCGGCACGGCGTGCTGGTACGGATCAAGTGGCCCAATGATCTGTTGGTGGAGGGGCGCAAGCTGGCGGGGGTGTTGCCGCGGCTGATCCACCGCGGAACGCAGCTGCGGCTGATGCGCTGCGGCATCGGCTTGAACGTCAGCAACGCGGTTCCCGCCGGTGCCATCGCCCTGCGGGACCTGGTGTCCCCATCCGTTGCTTCCGAGGAAATCTGGGCGGCTGAGCTGCTGCTGGCGCTGGAGGGCAGCCTGAATCTTTTAGCTGGATCCTCCTCCTGGCTTCAGCGGGTGGAAGACCGTCTTTGGAGCGATCAGATTGTTAGCTCAGAGCACGAATCTCCCTGGTCCATCGAAGGTTTGTCATCGCGTGGAGGCCTGCAACTGCGACGAGGGCAACAGCGAACGGAGTGGATTCGTTGGCCATGACTACAGCGGAATCCTCGTAAGGTTGCAAATTCATTTTGTGGCCAGTTGTGGTCAGCTGGTGGACGCTGTTTTGGATGCTGAGCATTCAGGCAGCCCCTTGCCGCGGGCTTATAGATGCATCTCTTTTGCCCTAGCTGAAGCAATGGCATCAGCGATTGCTGGATGATCAACGCCGCAGGGTTCAGTTGGAGTCGTGCGTCCCCCACCCGGCCCGACTGTTGGGTCCTGGTTGATGTCAATGCCTTGTATTTAGTGCTCGACCATCTTCTCGATACAGAATTACGTGATAGGCCAGAAGGTGTGCCCATTAGAGTTGCGATCGATGCTGATCTTCGGAGCTGTCGCATCACGATGTCTGGTCATGGATTGATGGCATTGGTGGAGCGGACCAGCCAAGGGCGGTCCACTTATAGAAATGACTTGGGGCTTTCCCTCATGCGTCAGTTGGTGGAGGCTTGGAAAGGGGATGTGACGTGTTCTTAGTCTTCTGCAGACCATGACCCCTGCCTTGCGGTGGTCTTCACCATTTCAAGGATTCCCCCGCCAGGGATGTAATCAAGGGCCCCGAGCTTTTTGTGTTTCGTAGCATTTCGCTACGTCATTTAATACTCTGAGGATCACAACAGGACATCTGTGAATCGATGGCGTCTTTCGCAGTCGATGAGGGCATTCCAGGCCTTCGATTCCGGAAAGCATCAGATCCAGCAAGACAAGGTCTGGGTTGAGTTCGACCACCTCTTCAAGAAATGATTCAGCTGTTATGAATTCTTGAGAGAAATGGCCCTCTCTACAGATCTCCTCATGGATCAAATCTCAGATGCGGGGATCGTCTTCGACAACCGCAATGATCATCGCTTCGATGACTGCGGAATCAAGGAACCTGAGATTCTTTATTATAGTTCTCCGTTCAGAATGCGGCCATCCTGAAAATGGGCAATGCGATGAGCCCTGGCCGCTACATCGTCTTCATGGGTTACCATTACAAGTGTTATACCTTGGTGGTGCAGCTCGTCGAAGAGTTCCAGCACTTCAGCAGTGGTGCTCGAGTCCAGGGCCCCGGTGGGCTCGTCCGCCAGAAGCAGGCTTGGGCGATTGATGATGGCTCTGGCGATTGCAACCCTCTGCTGCTGGCCGCCGGAAAGCTGGTTGGGACGATTGTCCATACGTTGACTCAGGCCGACGCGATCCAGCGCTGAAGCCGCCCGTTCCCTGCGTTCCTCCAGGGAGACTCCGGCATAGACCATCGGCAGCATTACGTTCTCCATCGCCGAGGCATTGGGAAGGAGATGGAATTGCTGAAACACGAATCCCAGCGACTGGTTGCGCAGGTCGGCCAGCGCATCATCATTTAGCTGCTCTACGGCAATGCCGTTGAGCCTGTAACGACCACCGGTTGGCCGATCCAGGCAGCCAAGAATGTTCATGGCAGTGCTCTTGCCTGAGCCGCTCGCCCCCATCACCGCCAAATAATCGCCGCGGTGGACAGTGAGATCGAGTTGGTCCAACGCCCTGACCTGAAGATCACCCTGGCCGTAGAATTTGCTCACGTCACGCAGTTCAGCGACAGCGTGCGGGGATGATTCAGCCAAGGCCGCGTTGTGTGGATTGAGCGATGGCTTCCTGCAGCAATGGGCTACTGGTCACAGCGTTATTGGCCCATTGGAACAGGGGGTTGGAAAGGATGCCCCCCACAGCAGTCACGGCAACGCATCCGATAAGAGCGATGCGGAGGGGCTGCATGCCCATCACCGACCAGCTCACGTCTGGATAGGCCTTGACGATGTCGGAGGCTTCCTGAGGCTCTTTGACCACCATCATCTTGATCACCGAGATGTAGTAATAGATCGACACCACCGAGGTGATCAATCCGATTACAACGAGAAGGTATTGATGATCAGCCCAGCCTGCGAAGAATAGGTAGATCTTTCCGAAAAACCCCAGCATTGGCGGGATGCCTCCTAGTGAAAGCAGGCAGAGGCTGAGCCCAAGGGTTATCAGTGGATCCTTTTGGTACAGGCCGGCGTAATCAGAGATCCTGTCGCTGCCCGTGCGGATCGAGAACAGAATGATGCATGCGAAGGCACCGAGGTTCATAAATAGATAGGCAGCCATGTAGAGGACCATGGCTGCGAAACCATCTTCAGTCCCACAGACCATGCCGATCATCACGAAGCCGGCCTGACCGATCGAGCTGTACGCCAGCATCCGCTTCATCGAAGTCTGGGCCAGTGCCACCACGTTGCCCAGAGTCATGCTGAGCACAGCCAGAACGGTGAACAGCAGCTTCCACTGACCGTCAAAAGCCCCAAAGCAACCCACCAGGATTCGGAGCGCTAACGCGAAGCCTGCGGCCTTTGAACCAACGGAGAGGAAGGCCACCACCGGAGTAGGTGAGCCCTCATAAACATCCGGCGTCCACTGGTGAAACGGAACGGCTGCAATTTTGAATGCCACTGTCGCCAGAACGAACACAAGAGAGAGGGCCGCTATTGGTGTTGTGCTGTTTTCAAGTGCCACGCCGATGGCCTCAAGGCTGGTGCTGCCGCTCATGCCATAAAGAAGGGAAGATCCATAGAGAAAAACAGCAGCGGCCGCTGAGCCAACAAGAAGATATTTGAGAGCTGCTTCGGAACTGCGGGCATCCCGCTTCATATATCCCGACAGGAGGTAACTAGCCACCGAGAGCGTCTCCAGCGATATGAAGACACTCACCAAATCCGTTGCGCCGCACAGCAACATCGCTCCGAGGGTGGCAGCCAGCAAAATTGCGGCGTATTCCCCGACTGGTGTTCCGCTCTGTTCCGCGTAACGCCAGCTGATCAACAACGACAACAATGTTGAAAGAGCGATGACCGCTCGAAAGGCCACGGCGAGGTTGTCCGCCAGGAAAGCACCGAGGAAAGAGCTCTCAACAGGAGCATTCCATTGCATGGCCAGCATCAGAAGCGCTGTGCCCAGACCTGCGTAGCAAATCGGTGGAACCCAGCGGGCAGCCACCTTTTCCCCGGCCAGATCGACCAGCAGTGTGGCGATCATTGCCAGCAGCACCGCTCCCTCAGGCAACACCGCCGTGGCGTTCAGGGAGAGGTTGAGAAGCTCACCAGGGGCTGCCATGGCCTGGGCGGCGAGAAGAAAGACACCCATTTCGGGCATGGCGGCCTGAATACATTGCGCTGAGTGGACTGTAGCGGCGCTCCCCGGCAGGACTGCTCATGCAGAGCGCTTGGCGGTGCGATAAAGAAGGAGGACGGTTCATGGCCCCCCTGTGGCGCACACCCTCGTCATCGTTGAAAGCCCTACGAAGGCCCGCACCATCCGCGGCTTCCTTCCGAAGGGGTTCAAGGTCGAGGCATCCATGGGCCACGTCAGGGATCTCCCCAACAACGCCAGCGAGATCCCAGCATCCGCGAAGGGTCAGAGATGGGCCAACCTCGGCGTCAACACTGAAGCCGACTTCGAGCCCCTGTACGTGGTGCCGAAGGATAAGAAAAAGGTTGTGCGGGAACTCAAAGATGCCCTGAAGGATGCGGATCAGTTGCTGCTGGCCACGGACGAAGACCGTGAAGGGGAAAGCATCAGCTGGCACCTGTTGCAGTTGCTGGCCCCCAAGGTTCCGGTGAAGCGGATGGTGTTCCACGAGATCACCAAGGAAGCCATCGGCAAAGCCCTGGACCAGACCCGTGATCTGGACATGGAGCTCGTTCATGCCCAGGAGACGCGTCGGATCCTGGATCGACTCGTGGGATACACCCTCTCCCCCCTGTTGTGGAAAAAGGTGGCGTGGGGGCTTTCTGCTGGGCGGGTTCAATCGGTTGCTGTGCGCCTGCTGGTGCAGCGGGAACGGACCCGACGGGCCTTTCGCAGTGGCAGCTACTGGGATCTCAAAGCCCAGCTCGACCATGCCGGCAGTGGTTTTGAGGCCAAGCTCACCCGTATAAACGGCCGCCGAATCGCCAGTGGTAACGACTTCGACGAAAGCACCGGTGGTCTCAAGGCAGGCAGCGAGGTGCGGCTGCTTACGGAGGAGGAGGCCCGCACCCTCGCGGAAACGGTTCAGACCGCGCCCTGGTCCGTGGATGTGGTGGAGGAGAAGCCAACGGTGCGGAAGCCGGTGCCACCATTTACCACCAGCACCCTGCAGCAGGAGGCAAACCGCAAGCTGCGCCTCTCAGCGCGGGAGACAATGCGCTGCGCCCAGGGCCTCTATGAAAGCGGTTTCATCACCTACATGCGAACCGACTCGGTTCATCTCTCGGATCAGGCGGTTAGCGCCTCCCGAAGCAGTGTGGAGGGCCTTTACGGCAAGGAGTATTTGAGCAAGGGGCCGCGGCAATTCAGCACCAAGTCACGCAATGCCCAGGAGGCCCATGAGGCGATCCGCCCCTCCGGCGAGAGCTTCCGTACCCCTGGGGAAACGGGGCTGGAAGGCCGTGACCTGGCGGTGTACGACCTCATATGGAAACGAACCGTCGCCAGCCAAATGGCGGAGGCCCGGCTGACCATGCTGTCGATCGATCTAAGTTCCGGCGACGCCGGTTTCCGCGCCAGCGGCAAGCGGATCGATTTCCCAGGCTTCTTTCGCGCCTATGTCGAGGGCAGCGATGACCCCGATGCGGCCCTTGAAGGCCAGGAAGTGCTCCTGCCCGCCGTGTCGGTGGGGGATGCCCCTGTTCCGAAGCAGGTGGAACCTCTCGGCCACCAGACCCAGCCGCCAGCCCGATTCAGCGAAGCCTCACTGGTGAAGATGCTGGAAAAAGAAGGGATCGGACGCCCTTCAACTTATGCCTCGATCATCGGCACGATTGTCGATCGTGGTTACTCAACCCTGCAGGGCAACGCTTTGACCCCCAGCTTCACGGCCTTCGCTGTGACCGCTCTGCTGGAGGAGCATTTCCCGGATCTCGTTGACACTAGCTTCACGGCTCGGATGGAGAACACCCTCGATGAGATCTCCCATGGCAAGGTCGAATGGTTGCCGTACCTGGAAAAATTCTTCAAAGGGGATGAAGGTCTTGAGACCCAGGTGCAACAGCGGGAGGGGGACATCGATCCCGGGGCTTCCCGCACCGTCGATCTAGAGGGACTCTCCTGCGTCGTGCGCATTGGCCGTTTCGGTGCATACCTCGAGTCCAAACGGGTCAGCGATGCCGGTGAGGAGGAGCTGATCAAGGCCACGCTGCCTCGGGAGATCACACCAGCTGATTTGGACGCTGATCAGGCGGAACTGATCCTGAAGCAGAAGGCGGATGGTCCGGAAGCCATCGGTGAGGATCCGGAAACTGGGGATCTGGTTTACCTGCTCTTCGGCCAGTACGGGGCCTATGTGCAGCGCGGGCAGGTGAGTGATGAGAATCCAAAGCCCAAACGTGCTTCCCTGCCCAAGGGTCAGAAGCCTGAGGATCTGACTCTGGATGATGCTCTTGGGCTCCTGCGTCTCCCCCGATTGCTGGGAGAACACCCCGATGGCGGGCGGGTTCAGGCCGGGCTCGGGCGTTTCGGGCCCTACGTGGTCTGGGACAAGGGCAAGGGTGAGAAGGATTACCGCTCTCTCAAGGGTGACGACGATGTGCTCGCAATCGGCTTCAGCCGCGCCTTGGAGCTGCTTGGCATGCCAAAACGGGGCCGCGGCGGCCGGACGGCTCTGAAGGATCTCGGCAAGCCCGAGGGCAGCGACGAGACGATTCAGGTCTACGACGGTCCATATGGGTTCTATGTCAAGCAAGGCAAGCTCAATGCCTCCCTGCCCGAAGGCAAAGTAGCGGATGACGTCACGCTGGAGGAGGCGGTGGAACTGCTGGCGGCCAAGGCCTCGGCCAAGAAGAGCAGCCGCAAGACAACGGCGGCCAAAAAAACTGCTGCTCAGAAACAAGCTGCGAAGAAGCCCGCTGCCAAGAAGCCACCGACCACCACCAAGACCGGACGGCTGCGGGCCAGCGCCGTTCGGGTTATCAAACCTGGCGACAGCTGATGTCTCGCCTGGTCTGGCTGCTCTCATTGGTGCTGCTGCAGGCCTGTGCCGGCTCGCCGGTGGCTGAGGAGCTGCAGCGCAGCTTCGATGCCCCTGAGCTCACCGTGAGCGGGGCTGTCGAACCGGTCCCTGATCAACCGGTGCTGGATCAGAACCTCAAGAATCGACCGCTGGAGGTTCAAACGGAGGTAACCGTTGCGGCCGATGCCGATAGCGATGTTGATGTCGCTCCTGATGTCGAAGCAAGCGTTGACCCGCAGCTCACGACCAGGTCGTTGCAGCCGTCGGCACCTTATCGCATAACCCTTCGCCTGGCCGCTGCTGATCCAGCCGATCCTGCAGAAGCGGTCACCCGGGCTTTACGGCAGTCCGAGGTCGTCTTCTCCGTGGAGCGGATCGAGCGGATCGCTCCATGAATCAGCTGCGACCGAGACTGAGCCGGCAACAAGCTCTACGGCTTGTGGAGGGGGCTTATCTGGCAGCAACTACCGGACTCATCTGGCTGGCGTTGTATTACCTGCCGGTGGGAGGTGCGCTCTTTCGTCTTGCTCTGCCGCTGCCCCTCTCACTGCTGCAATTGCGCCGTGGTGGACGCTCGGGGGCCGAGGGAGTGTTGCTGGCGGTGTTGTTGATGACAGGGTTGATGGGCCCTGTGCGTGGGCCTTTGCTCCTCTTCCCCTACGGTCTGATGGCTCTGTGGTTGGGTTGGAGCTGGGGCAAGGGGTGCAGCTGGTGGTTGAGCTGGCCGGTGGGAGTGGTGCTTGGCAGCCTTGGATTTCTGGTGCGGGTTCTGGTGTTGTCGCTCCTCGTCGGAGAAAACCTGTTGGTGGTGATCACCCGTGCGGGGGCTGGGCTGCTTGACCGGCTGATCGCTCTGTTGCAGTTACCCATCAGCCCGGATCTCACCAGTGTTCAGTTGATGGCTCTTGCTCTTGTTGTGGTGCAGGAAGTGATCTATGTGCTGTCACTTCATGCACTGGCGTATTGGATTTTTCCCCGGCTCAACGCGCCGATCCCCGAGCCGCCGCGGCTTCTCCATGGACTTGTTGCCCTTGACCCCCTCTGACGTGGAAGGGCTTCCGTCAGGCTGCAGGATTCTCGGCACTCGCTTGAGTCGACAGCAGCTGCAGGCTCATCTCGATGCATGGCGTCACCGGGATTCCAGTTTTGATCTGTTGCTGCTGCTGGCGGCCACGCGGACTGCTGAACGCGAGGGCATTTCCGCAGCGGGAGCCACCGCTGCCACCCGCCGTCTGACGGCCCTTGCGGATGCGGAACTGCTGCTTCAGGGGCCAGTCCAGACGAGGCGCTGGCCCTTGCCACCCCTTCCCGCCGGCGTTTCGCCCGCGCTGTTGAGCCATGTGGCGCTGCAGCGGCTTCCGATGCACCCGCGGGTGGCGGCGCTTGGTCTGGAGCATGAGGCGACTTTTCCACATCTGCGCCTAGAAGGCCCAGACGCCGGACCCGCGCGGTGTGTGTCCACGGGCCGGGCCATGGAACACGAGCGTGTGACCAAGCTCTGGCGCCAGGGAATGCGTCTGGGTGCGCAACTGAGCCGTCCACTCCTGCTTGCGGAATGTGTCCCGGGGGGAACCACCACAGCTCAGGCGGTGCTCACGGGCCTTGGAGTGCCGGTGAAGGGGCTGATCAGTGGCAGTGCTCGGCAGCCCCCACAGGAGCTGAAACGACTGGTGGTGGAGCAGGGACTGCAGCGGGCGCAGCTGCCCCGATGCCCTTCGCCCCAGACTGTGCTGGCCGCCGTCGGTGATCCGTTTCAGGCGGTTGCCGCTGGTGTGCTGATTTCGGCCCGTCAGCCATTGCTGCTGGGGGGGGGAAGTCAGATGGCTGCTGTGGTCGCCCTTGCGCTGGCATCCCTGCCGGATCCGCAGAGGCAGGCTCTGGCGGATCGGGTGCTGCTCGGCTCAACGGCATGGCTGGCGCAGGAAACAATCCCTGGCGATGGGCTTTCGGCCCTGGGCTGTCTGCTGGACGAAGTCGGTCAACGTTTCGGTGTCTCCCTGGCGGGTATGACCAGTGGCGTTCGTTTTCACACCAGTCGGCAGCCCGCATTGCGTGATTACGAAGACGGGTTCGTCAAGGAAGGGGTCGGGGCTGGAGCCTTGCTGCTGTTGGCCCAGTTGCAGGGACACCAGAACGAGGCTCTGGTGGAGGATTGCGATCGTGCCTTGGATCAGTTGCTGGCGTCCGCCGTAGCGTCAGAGGCATGAAGACCAGCGGTTTCCCCAGTCGTTTCAGTCGTCGCCGCCTGCTGCAGTTCGGTGCTGTCGCCGGTGTCGGGCTTCTGGCTGCCTGCCGCAGGGGGCCGGAGCCGCCGCAGTTCCGTGCTGCCCGCGGTCTTCTCCCCAAGGACTGGTCGGATCAGCTGCCATCCCCCTGGACCCGCTCTTGGCAGGAGGCTGAGACCACGGACCCTGAGGACCAGGAACGCATCGGCGGCGATCTTCTTGCCCTCAACGACGGATGGTTGCAGGGGCTGTCACCGGATCAACTCCAGCGGATTCAGGCGCCACCTTTGGAGCAGAGACTCTGTGCTCAGGCCCGACGCTTCCTCGAACAGCAGGGAGAGCAGCGCGCCGGGATGGTGCTACCTGTAGGCGTGAGTCCCTGGGTGCTGCTGTTCCGCAACGGAGCTGAGTGGGCTGAGGCGGCCAAGGCCGGTTGGGATGTGCTGCTGCAACCGTCGCTGGCCGGACAGGTGATTCTTCCCGCCAGCCCCCGGTGGGTAATCGATCTTGCTGACCGATGTGGGGGTGACGCTGCCCTGCAACGTCTGCGTCAGCAGCTGCTGACCATGGACGACCGGCGGGCCACGAACTGGTTGCTCAAGGACAAGGCCCGGGTGGTGGTGCTGCCCCTGCAGCGCTGCATGTCCCTGCTGCGCCGTGATCCACGTCTGACCGCCGTGATCCCTAATTCAGGAGCACCGCTGCACTGGACGTTGCTTGTAAGGCCTAAAGAAACCCGTGAGCCTCTTCCCCAGGCCTGGGTGGACGCGGCCTGGACCCCTCCCCTGCGCCGCACTTTGCTTTTGAACGGCTGGCGTGCGCCTCTCGCCCCAGACGTGATGGAAAACCACCGCAAAAGCTTGCCCAGGCCATGGCGTTACCTGCTGCTTCCCCCTGCATCGCTCTGGGAGCGTTGCTGGTCGTTGCCCCCGTTAACGGCGGAGGAGCGGTTGGTGCTGCAGGACCGTTGGCGTGCCTCAGCTCCATAGCCTTCGTCGCGGGGCCGCCTGTAAACGACTGTGGGTGTCTGCCAGCAGGTCTGGAATCTTCAGCTGGTGCGGACAGCGGGGCAGGCAGTCCCCGCAGTGCTGGCAGGCGTTGGCATCGCGGCTTTCCCACCAGTGACCAGCTCTCCCGATGAGGCTGTAACGCTCCTGGCAGAAGGGGGTCATGTCATGGCCGATGGCAAGATTGCGCAATCGCAGCAACGCGGGGATGGGCACGTCATTCGGACAGGGCAGGCAGGCCTGGCATTGCCCGCAGAGATCGGCTCCGACCCGCTCACGACGATGGTCAGCCAACTGTCGAAGGCTGGATTGTTCCTCGGATGTGAGAGGTGAGCCACTGCTTTGAAGGGCAGCGGCGAGGGTGAGATCAGAGGCCTTGGCCGCTCCGACGCTGAGGGTGGAGATCCCCTGGGCCAGCAGGAAGCGGTAAGCCAGCTGCAACGGGCTGAACGGAGCGCAATCGCGCGTCAGAGTCGGACTTGGCGCCTGCAGGCGTCCGCCCTTGTCCGCTGGCGAAATCGCCAGGGTCCCCATGCCCTGCTTTAAGGCCCGAAGGGCCAGAGGCAGCCGCTGGGGATCCAGCAAGTGGAGATGCAGGCTGCAGAACTGAAAGTGCCCACTGCTGATGGCAGCAGCAATCAGGTCCTGGCTGCCATGGCTACTGAACCCCACCTGAGCGGCATGGCCCTCTTCCTGGGCCCAGTCGAGCAGGTCTTTGCCGACCCCCTGGAGGGCCCAGGCGAGATGCTCCGGCCGGTTGAGGCCGTGGATAGCCAGGTTGTCGATTTTCCTGCAGCCCAGACGCTCCAGGATCTTCAGCAACTGATACTTCCCCTCACTAAGGGAAAGGCCCGGCAAAAGCTTGCTGGTGATCACCCAGCCGCCATCGGGCTGTCGGCCTTCACGCTGCAAGGCCTGGCCCAGAAACTCTTCGGCCGGACCGTAGGCGGGGGCTGTCTCGAGGTGATTGATCCCGGCGAGGACCGCTGCCTGAAGCACCTCGTGCATTTGCTCCACCGAGCCAAGGGCCCGCATGGTCCCGAGGGTGAACAGACTGACCGGTCGTCCTGCGCCGAAGGGACGTCTCACTCCGGATCAGGACTGTCCTGGCCTGGATCGTTGTCTGCACCGCGGTTGCGCAGGTGCTTCACCAGGGCCGCAGGACTGAGATCGTCTACGAATCGATTGAAGTCGTTCTGGTCCCGGGCATCCGCTTCGGCATCCACGGCGATGGAGGCCTCCGACACCACCTCCTCCAGCATCCAGATGCTGCTGCCGGTTCGGACTGCAAGGGCAATGGCATCACTCGGACGAGCATCAACGTCATGGAGGATGGCGTTGTCCTCACTGTCTTGCTCCGAAGGATCGTTTTGCCGGAGCTTCAGCACCGCATGGAAGGTGCTGTCTTCGATGGCATGCACGATCACCCGCTCCAGCTCCAGCCCGCCGGCCACCAGCAAAGCGGCCATGAGGTCGTGGCTAAGGGGACGCGGCGGTTCCGTTCTCTGCAACCCCGCCATGATGTTGTGGGCCTGACTCTGGTCGATCCAGATCGGGACCTGGCGTCGACCACTGGGATCTCTCAGCAGAACGATCGGCATACGGCTGGCGGCGTCCAGAGCAATCCCGGCAACGCTCATCTCCACCATGGCGGCGCTGCGGCTCTTACCGATTATGACCAGTGGGAACCGATCGGGCGCTAAGCAATGTTCACAGGGTTGGTCCAGGCGATGGGTCGGATTCAGCGGCGGGGGAATGGTTTGCTGGTCGAGGGCTGTGGACCTTTCGGCCCACTGAGCCTGGGTGACAGCGTCGCGGTGGACGGGGTCTGCCTCACGGTTGCCGAATGTGTCGGTGAGGGCTTCCGGGCGGACGTCAGCGAAGAGACCCTGCAGCGCACAACGCTGGGGCAGAAGGCGGAACGGGGTGGTGCCGTGAACCTGGAGCCTGCCTTGCGGCTCAGTGATCGTCTCGGCGGACATCTCGTCAGTGGTCACATCGATGCGGTCGGTGAGGTGACCGATGTCGTTGAACGTCCCCAGTCCTGGCAGCTGGGGCTGCGCTGGAACGAGCCACGCTTCGGGCGCTATATCTGCGAAAAAGCCAGCATCGCGGTTGACGGTATTAGTCTCACCGTCGCTTCTTGTACGGACGATGGTGTGACGTTTGAACTAGCAGTGATTCCCCATACCTGGAGAGTCACCACTTTGAGTCGACTGGCTGTGGGAGATTTCGTTAACCTAGAGGCTGATCAGTTGTCTCGTTACGCCGAACGGTTACTGGCTGCCGATGGTCAGGACAACCATCACTCCACACTCACCATGTCAGAGGCCTGGCTCTCAGAAAACGGCTGGACCTGATCAGGGTCGCTGTCCATCATCTCGTCGTTCAGAGGGAGGAGGCAGATTGATCTGGAGTCGCGGTTCAGCTCGATCCGGAATTCCTGTCCAGGCTCCAGCCCGAGACGTTTGGTGTATGCGTGACCGATCAGCAGATTGCCGTTCCCATGCACGCGGGTCCGGAATTCGGCCTGCCGGCCGCGACTACCACCGCCACCACTGTTAGTTGTGCTGCGGGGAAGCTGCCAACCCTGGGCCTCGGCCTTGGCTTTAACCAGCGCCCTGTAAAAACTCTTTTTCAGCAAACGACCACTGGGGCCGACGTAACCGCAACCTCTTGCGATGTCGTCCTCCGGCCGATTGCTGAGCGATCTGGCCTTGTTCAGCAGTTCTTCGCCGACCAGCATTTTCGCAATCAATTCAATTGAATTGTGGCCAAGCATCCCTGCCCTGGCAAGCGATCAGAGCAAATAAAGGATGACGAACAGAATCACCCAGATTCCGTCGACGAAGTGCCAGTACAGCTCGGCCGCTTCCAAGGGAAAGTGATCTTCAGCCGTCACACGACCGACTTCGGCTCGAGCCTGCCACCAGACAATCAAGATCATCAGAGCGCCCAGGGTGACGTGCAATCCGTGGAAGCCTGTGGCTGCAAAGAAGGTGCTTGCGTAAAGGTTGTCAGTGAGGCCGAAGGGGAGCGTGAAGTACTCGACCATCTGACTCACCAGAAAGGCGAGCCCCAACCCCGCTGTGATCAGCAGCCAGTTGCGGCAACGCCCTTGCAGGTTCTGACGGATGGCCTGACCGGCTTTGTGAAACGTGGCACTGCTCACAAGCAACAACACCGTGTTGAGGATGGGCAGCGGCAGCTCGAGTTCGTAGATGGCTCCCTCGGGCAGAGGATTGACGGCTTTGAAGGTGAGGTACGCCGCAAAGAATCCGGCGAAGGTCATCGCATCTGCGACAAGGAAGGTGGCCAGGCCGAACATGCGGTGATCGGCGTGTTCCCCATGACCGTGGGAGTCGATGGCAGGGGAACTCTCTGGCTGGACGGGAAGTGTGGACGTCATTTGCCGCTGCTCCAGAGGTCACGACCGCTGGTGGCGGTCAGGTCAAGTTGATCGAGGGGAACGCCGTAGCCGTAGGGCTCCTCCACCAGAGGAGCTTCTCCTGTCCAGTTCTCGACCGGCGGTGGTGAACTGGTGAGCCATTCCGGTGTCAGGGCATTCCAGGGATTGTCTCCGGCCGGTTTGCCGCTGAGGGCGCTTCGCACCACGTTCCAGAGGAAGGGCAGGGTGCTGATTGCCATTAGCAAGGCCCCAACGGAACTGATCTGATTGATCAAGGTGAACTGCGGGTCGTACTCTGCGACGCGTCGTGGCATGCCATTCAGCCCCAACCAGTGCTGCGGACCAAAACAGAGGTTGAAGCCGATGAAGGTGAGGGCGAAGTGG
>QCSJ01000010.1 GCA_003211535.1 Synechococcus sp. AG-670-A05
GAGGCCATCGTTGCGCTCTCGGCGATCGCCGCGATGGTGGAGGCGCTGCGCACTCCCTGAGATGCGGATCCATCTTGTCACCGGCGGAGCCGGCTTTCTGGGCTCCCATCTGATCGATCGCCTGATGGAGGCCGGCGAAGAGGTGATCTGTCTGGACAACTACTTCACCGGGCGCAAGGCAAACATCGCCAGTTGGATCGGCCATCCCCGCTTCGAGCTTATCCGCCATGACGTCACCGAGCCGATCAAGCTGGAGGTCGATCGGATCTGGCACCTGGCCTGTCCGGCATCGCCGATTCACTACCAGTTCAATCCGGTCAAGACCGCCAAGACCAGCTTCATGGGCACTTACAACATGCTGGGGCTGGCGCGCCGGGTTGGCGCTCGGCTGCTGCTGGCCAGCACTAGTGAGGTCTACGGCGATCCGGAGGTGCACCCGCAGCCGGAGAGCTATCGCGGCTGTGTGAATCCGATCGGGATACGCAGCTGCTACGACGAGGGCAAGCGCATCGCCGAGACCCTTTGCTTTGACTACCAGCGCATGAATGGTGTGGAGGTGCGGGTGGCGCGGATCTTCAACACCTTCGGGCCGCGCATGCTGATCGATGACGGTCGGGTGGTGAGCAATTTCATCGTCCAGGCCCTGCGGGGTGAGGCCTTGACGCTGTACGGCGATGGGTCACAGACCCGCTCGTTCTGTTACGTCAGTGATCTGATCGAGGGTCTGATCCGCCTGATGAATGGCGACCACACCGGCCCGATCAACCTCGGCAATCCCGATCAATTCACGATCCGCCAACTGGCGGAGCTGGTGCGCAATCGGGTGAACCCGCAGCTGGCGTTGATAGAGAAACCCCTGCCACAGGATGACCCACAGCAACGTCAGCCCCGAATCGACCTGGCGCGGCAGCAGCTGGGCTGGGAGCCGACTGTGTCACTGGAGCAGGGACTGGACCCTACGATCGAGTCTTTCCGTAGTGTCCTCGCAACTGGTTGGTGTTCCGAGGCGTGACGATTCAACGGATCTGCTGCATCGGAGCGGGATATGTGGGTGGCCCAACGATGGCGGTGATCGCCGATCGCTGCCCGGAGATCCAGGTGGCGGTGGTTGACATCAACCAAGCGCGGATCGACGCCTGGAACGATGCCGACCTCAGCCGTTTGCCGGTCTACGAGCCTGGGCTGGATGTGGTGGTCGGTCGTGTCCGAGGCCGCAACCTGCACTTCTCAACGTCAGTGGAGGAGCAGATCGCTCTGGCCGACATGGTGTTCATTTCGGTGAACACTCCCACCAAGAGCAAGGGACTTGGGGCTGGCCAGGCCAGTGATCTGCGTTGGGTTGAGGCCTGCGCTCGCACCGTGGCCCAGGCGGCGGCCGGCCACACGATCGTGGTGGAAAAGAGCACCCTGCCGGTGCGCACCGCAGCAGCGATCAAGACGATCCTTGAGGCAGCGCAGCAGCAGGACGGGCAGCAGCGTACTTTCTCGGTGCTGTCCAATCCGGAATTTCTTGCGGAGGGTACGGCAATTAGGGATCTGGAGGAGCCGGACAGGGTCTTGATCGGGGGGGACGATGCTGCTGCCACCGAGGCCCTCGCCAGGATCTACGGCCACTGGGTGGATGCAGCGAAAATTTTGCGCACCAACCTGTGGAGCAGCGAGCTCTCCAAGCTCGCGGCGAATGCGTTCCTGGCGCAGCGGATCAGCTCGATCAATTCGATTGCCGCGTTCTGCGAAGCCAGCGGTGCCGATGTGCGAGAAGTTGCTCGGGCGATCGGCACCGACAGTCGGATCGGACCGAAGTTTCTCAATGCCGGCCCGGGGTTCGGGGGCAGCTGCTTCCAGAAGGACATCCTCAATCTGGTGTATTTATGTCGCCATTTCGCCCTGCCGGAGGTGGCGGACTACTGGGAGAGCGTGGTTACGCTCAACACCTGGCAGCAGCACCGGATTGCGCAGCTGGTGGTGCAAAAGCTCTTCGGCACTGTGACCGGTAAACGCTTGGCGGTGCTTGGCTTCGCCTTCAAGGCCGACACCAACGACACCCGCGAGGCACCGGCGATTCGCATCTGTGGTGATCTGCTGGAGGAGGGGGCGCAGCTGGCGATTCACGATCCCAAGGTGGTGCCGGCTCAGATGGCCCGGGACCTGAAGCAGGAGGCGGCCGAGGCGGCAGATGCCCTCAACGGCACCGGCAGCTGGGCGCTGGCTCAGTCCGTTGAAGAGGCGGTGGCCGGTGCCGATGCAGTGCTGATCCTGACGGAATGGCGTCAGTACCAACAGCTGAACTGGCAGGAGCTAGCGGCCCGGATGCGACGCCCGGCCTGGGTGTTTGATGCACGGGCCGTCGTGAATCCCGAAGCGGTGCGGGCGGCTGGCTTGACCTTGTGGCGGGTCGGGGACGGCGAGGGCTGATGACCCGCACGGTTCTGGTTACAGGCGCCGCCGGCTTCATCGGTGCAGCCCTGGCTCAGCGGCTGCTGCAGCGGGGTGATCGGGTTGTCGGCATCGACTGCCTCAACGACTACTACGACCCGACCCTCAAGCAGTCCCGACTGAGTCAGATCGAGGCCTTCGCTCCAGCCGGTGCCTGGCAGTTCCATCGCTGTGCGCTTGAGGACAGCGACTCCCTGATGTCCCTGTTCGCTGATGAACGGCCACGGGTTGTGGTGAACCTGGCGGCCCAGGCTGGCGTGCGGTATTCGCTTGAGAAACCTGCGGCTTACATCCAGAGCAATCTGGTGGGGTTCGGCAACATACTTGAGGGATGCCGTCACCACGGCACCGAGAATCTGGTGTACTCCTCCAGCAGCTCGGTCTATGGCGGCAACCGAAACCTGCCGTTCCATGAACGGCAGCCGGTTAATCATCCGGTGAGCCTGTATGCCGCCAGCAAGAAGGCCAATGAGCTGATGGCGCACACCTACAGCCATCTCTACGACCTTCCGGCCACGGGCCTGCGCTTTTTCACGGTGTATGGCCCCTGGGGTAGGCCGGATATGGCTCCGATGCTGTTCGCCCGGGCGATCCTGGCCGGCGAGCCGATCAAGGTGTTCAACCACGGCAGGATGCAGCGCGATTTCACCTACATCGACGACATTGTTGAAGGAGTGCTGCGCTGCTGCGACAAGCCGGCTACAGCCAACCCCGATTTCGATCCTCTTCAGCCCGATCCTGCGACGGCCGCGGCACCGCATCGGGTGTTCAACATCGGCAACAGTCAGCCCACGGAACTCTTGCGGTTCATCGAGGTGATGGAGCAGGCCCTTGGCCGTGAAGCCATCAAAAATTTTCAGCCGATGCAACCGGGTGATGTGGTGGCAACGGCCGCCGAGACCAAGGCACTTGAGGATTGGGTGGGATTTAGGCCATCAACGCCGATTGAAGTGGGTGTCGGCCAGTTCGCCCGTTGGTATCGGGACTTCTACGGGGTCTGACGCACAGCATTCATAAAACCGGCCCGATGGGCCGGTTAAGGGAAGACGTAAAAGTCTGGTTGTTATCAGGCGGAACCGACGCCGGTGTAGGAACCGTAGAAGAACAGGCCGACAACGAACAGAACGGCCATACCACCAGCTGTGGCAACAAGCCACAAGGGCAGAACGCCCTCTGTCCAGCGGGACCTCCAGGGCACAGCGGGACGACCATCAGGAAGTCGGTCGGGAATTCGACCATCGGGGAAAGGAGATTTCTTGCCACTCATGGGTCGAACCTCAATTGAAGAAGTAGCTGGACATCAATACGCCGGTAACAAACACGAATAGCAGACCCAGGTAGAGACTGGTGCGGTTGAGTTCAACTGGAAGATTGTTGGGATTGGGATTGCGTTGCATGGTGCTAATCAGCGACGGATGAACTGCATCGCGGCGAGAGCGCCGAGGAAAAACACGGTCGGTACTCCGAGTGTGTGGAGGGCAAGCCAACGCACCGTGAAAATCGGGTAGTTGCGTGGAGTGGTGGCGACAGGGGTCTGTGACATGGGTTATTTCAGGCGGACGTCGAGTTCGGATTTGCCCTCGTAACGCTGGCTCACCACAGGAGCTTTGCTTTCGGATGCTTGAAAGTACGCATCCGGACGGGGAGTGCCAAAGGCGTCGTAGGCCAGACCGGTGGACACGAACAGGAACCCAGCGAGGAATATCGACGGAAGTGTTACGAAGTGGATCACCCAGTAGCGGATGCTTGTGATGATTTCGAAGAACGGACGTTCCCCTGTAGAGCCTGCAGCCATAGCTCGGGCGTGACAGCTTCGGAATCTTAGGGGGTGACGCCGGGTGGCTGAGTGAAGCCTGAGTCCTTGGTTACACAGCGTTGCCCACCCAGCGCAACAGGTTGCCACGTTCACCGAGAACGAAGGCGTGCTCCCGGTCGAACACCATGCGCGTGAAGTTGCTGGGCTGGCGATCGCCAACGGGATCGATCTCCCAGCTGTCGGCTCCATCGCGGCTTACCAGCAGGGTGCCGTTACCGCCCCCGGCCCAGATGGCGCCATCGTCATCCCAGGCCATGTCCATATACCCGTAACCATTGGTGATCGGGATGATCGCCTTGGTCCAGCTTTCGAGGTTCCCCGGTTCGTCATTTAGGCGGATCTGAGCCCCTCGGGCCACCATCCAAAGATTGCCATCGGGTTGATAGCCAATGCTCTGCAGTCGCTGGCTGCTAACTCGCTGGTGCACTTGCCAGACGGCATCCCCTGGCTGCCAGGTGGCATAGAAATTTCCAAGGCTACTGACGCTGACGTAACTACCGTCCTCACCGCGTCGTAGGTCTCGAACGGCACCAGCGGCATCAGTGACAAGAGCTTCCCAGCTGCCGCCGTCGTCGTGGGTCTCATAAACGGCGCCAACGTTGGTGGCCATCTCGGCGGAGTGGCGTCCCAGTGCCGTGATCAGATAGGGCTCGCCCGGGAGTTTGGTGTCGAGGAACAGTCGGGTCCAGTTCTGGCCACCATCACTGGTGTGCATCAGCAGTCCGGGCTGTCCTGCGATCCAGCCCTCGTCGCCGTTGAAGTCGATGCTGATCAGACGGAAGTTCTCCTCCTCGGGGAGATCGAGGCTGCGTTCATTCCAGGTGGCCCCTCCATCGTTGGTCTCGCGGATCATCCGGTTGCTGCCCACGAGGTAGCCGTGGCGCGGATCCGTGAAGGCCACGTCGAGGGGGTTGGCTTCGGTGTCGAGGTTGAGGGCTTGCCAGGGGGTGGTAATGGCCGTTGGCAGGCGTGTGGTGACGCAGCCACTGAGGCTGACCCCCAGCACGAGCACCAGCAGCAGATTGATCGCAGAAGAGAAGAGACGCGTCATGGCGGAGGCGTTTAGCGGAGCGAGTAAAGGGAGAGGAAGAAAGCGAAAGCCAGAGCAAGGCCGCCGAAGATCAATACATTTTTTTGGCCAGGGGTCATCCGATTGACTCCGATGCCGAATTTGAGGTTTTCCTCAAAACCACTGGCTTTGGCCCGGGGGCCGATGTCGCGGAAGGCGGGCTTCCGGCTGCGGCAGACCGGACAGCGAAAGCCAGCGGGGTCGAGATCTTCAAAGGCTGTTCCGGCTTTGATCCCCACCTTTTTCACCCCTTCGTCAGGGTCATAGACGTATCCACAGCTGCGGCACTCGAAACGGTGTGTGCGTGGATCGCTCGCAGGAGCATTTTCCACGGCGGCCGCCTGTCTTTCAGCAGCTTGCGGCTGTTCTGTTGCCGGCGGCTGTTCGGCCGGCTGAAGCTCGTCGCTCACCGCTCTGATGCTGTGCGGAATGACTCTATCCGCGTCAACTCTTGGCAGTGAATGCCAAACTGACACTGTCTACAGGGACGTTCATGTTTGCCCTGCCCGGTTACGACGCCTTCCTCGGGTTTCTGCTGATTGCTGCGGCCGTTCCAGCCCTGGCCCTGATCACCAACAAACTCCTGGCGCCCAAGAGTCGCGCCGGTGAGCGCCAGCTCACCTATGAATCCGGCATGGAGCCCATCGGTGGTGCCTGGATTCAGTTCAATATTCGCTATTACATGTTTGCGCTGGTTTTCGTCATTTTTGACGTGGAGACAGTTTTTCTCTATCCCTGGGCGGTGGCCTTTCACCGCCTAGGGGTTCTGGCGTTCATTGAAGCGCTCATTTTCATTACCATCCTACTGGTTGCCTTGGCCTACGCCTGGCGCAAGGGTGCCCTCGAGTGGAGCTAGCCATGTCAGATCTCACCTCTCCTTCCATTACAGCTGTCCGCGATCTGCGGGAAGCCAGCTGCGGTCCGATCGGTGGCCCTTCTGTCACCAGCGACCTGAGCGAGAACGTCATCCTCACCAGCCTGGATGACCTGCACAATTGGGCCAGGCTCAGCAGCCTCTGGCCTCTGCTCTACGGCACCGCCTGCTGCTTCATCGAATTTGCTGCACTGCTGGGATCGCGCTTCGATTTCGACCGCTTCGGTCTTGTACCGCGCAGTTCACCCCGTCAGGCCGATCTGCTAATCGTTGCTGGCACGGTGACCATGAAAATGGCGCCTGCCCTGGTGCGGCTATACGAGCAGATGCCTGAGCCGAAGTACGTTATCGCCATGGGGGCCTGCACTATCACCGGCGGCATGTTCAGTGCCGATTCAACCACAGCTGTGCGTGGTGTGGACAAGCTGATTCCCGTTGATCTCTACATGCCGGGTTGTCCACCACGGCCGGAAGCCATCTTTGATGCGGTGATCAAGCTCCGCAAAAAGGTCGGAGATGAATCCCTCGCCGAGCGTCGTAAGCATGCTCAAACCCATAGATACTTCACGGTTCCCCACCAGATGAAGCGCGTGGAGGCTCACGTGACGGGCTCCTATCTCCGGGCTGAGACACAGAAAGCTGCCCTCGCCGCTGCGCCGGCCGGTCAGACCCTCGCCACAGATGCTGCCGTTCTTATCCCCGCTGCTGAACCTCTTGAGTCATGAGCGAAACTTCGGCCAATACTTCTGCGAGTAACGAGAGGACCGCAGCAGTCGTGGCCCCAACGGCGGGGCCTGTGAGCCAATGGCTGCAGCATCAGGGCTTTGAACATGAGGTGCTCGAGCCCGACCACGTCGGCATTGAACAGATCGGTGTTGATGCTGCTGTGTTGCCGATCATTGCTGCAGCACTGAAGAGCAACGGCTTTGACTACCTTCAATGCCACGGGGGATATGACGAAGGCCCCGGCCAACGTCTTGTCTGCTTCTATCACTTACTTGCCATGGCCGAGCAACTGGAGGCCATGGCATCAGACCCTTCTGCTTCATTGAGGGAAGTGCGTCTGAAGGTCTTCCTCAGCCGTGAGGGGAAACCTGTTCTCCCCTCTATTTACGGTCTGTTCCGCGGTGCGGACTGGCAGGAGCGGGAGACATTTGACATGTACGGCATTCAGTTCGAAGGCCACCCCCATCCCAAACGTCTCCTGATGCCGGAGGACTGGAAGGGCTGGCCGCTGCGCAAGGACTATGTGCAGCCGGACTTCTACGAAATGCAGGACGCCTACTGATCTCTATCCCTGCGATGGCTTCGGTAGAAGCGCATCACCGCCAGGGCGAGACTGCGGGAATCATGCCGAAGGGTCGCAGTCGGCCTGGCTCCCTGCAGTGGCGCCTGGGTGACGTCGTAACCATCCCGGCGAAGGTTTTCGGCATTACATGCCACAGGCTCTGCTCCGCGGGATCGGTAATGCTCCACCAGGGGCGATGCTTCAAGGTCATCCTGGGCCAGAACAGCCGAGAACAGCCGCTGGTCGATGCCAAGGCTGGCCAGCTGTGCTTCGATCGCACGCAGATGACCTCGCACATCCAGTTCATCCGTTTCGCCTGGCTGGGTCATCAGGTTGCAGATGTAGAGCCGAGGCGCTCGGCTTCGACCGATGGCGCTGACCAGTTCCGGCACCAGCAAGTTTGGTAGCAACGAGGTGTAGAGGCTGCCGGGGCCCAGCAGGATCAGATCCGCACTGGCGATGGCTTCCAGGGCACGGGGCAACGCCGGGGGTCGTTCCGGCAGGCAGCCCAGCCGTACGATCGGGCTTCGGGCATGGCCGATGTTGCTTTCACCCTCAATCCGGTCACCGTTCTCGAGTTCCGCCCAGAGCCGCACATCCACATTGGTGGCAGGCACCACTTGCCCCTGCACCGCCAGCACACGACTGGAGGCCGTGATGGCGGTTTCCAGGTTGCCGGTTATGGCCGTCAGGGCCGAGAGGAACAAGTTGCCGAAGCTGTGACCCTCCAGACCGCTGCCGGCGGTGAAGCGGTACTGGAAAAGGCGGGTGAGCAGGGGTTCTTCGGTGGAGAGAGCCGCAAGGCAGTTGCGGATGTCTCCGGGGGGTAGCACCCCCAGCTCCCGCCGCAGCCGCCCGCTGCTGCCGCCGTCGTCGGCAACGGTCACGATGGCGGTGATGTGGCTGCTGTAGCGCTTGAGCCCACTCAACAGGGTTGCCAGACCGGTTCCACCGCCGATGGCCACGATGTTGGGACCACGGTTGAGCCGACTCTGGGTGCGAAGGGCATCCACCAGAACCGTGTCCTTGTCCGGTGCAAGAGCCTGCTGGATCGCCCCGAAACTGCGGCTCTGCCCCCAGAGCACGAGGCCGGTGCCGATGATCAGCACCAGGGGACCGGTGATTTCCCGGGGCAGCACGGTGGTGATTGTGCCGAGAAACCAGCTGAGGGTTTCCAGAATCCAGTAAATCGGTTTGAGGTCTGCCCAGACCGCTGCCCCCAGCAGAGCCATCATTAGGCCGAGCCCCGAGGTCAACACCCAACGTTTGACCACTAGGCCCGGTTGCAGCCAGCGCACGGCGCGCTGTGAGCGGGTCATTAGGTCCCGCCGCCGGTGGGCCCGCAGCACCCTGGCTTGACGACGTTTGCTTTGTGGTGTGACGAGCGGCAAGGGCCGGAGAGTCCGGTCGTTTCAGGAACTGTACGGAGCCCGTTGGGGCACGCCAGGATGTTGGGGATTTCCGTCCCAACGCGTGTCCCAGTCACAGCAGCCGGTGGTGGAGATGCGGGATCTGACGATGCAGTGGGGTATGCAGCCGGTGCTCGATCGCGTCAATTTGGTGATGCAGCCGGGGGAGCGCCTGGCGGTGGTGGGCCCTTCCGGCGCGGGGAAATCCACGGTGTTGCGCCTGCTGGCGGGTCTTCAGCTACCGAGCAGCGGAGAACTGCGCCTATTTGACAAGCCCCAGACCTATCTGCGGCTGGACCAGACCGATCCACCCGATGTACGCC
Source organism: Synechococcus sp. AG-670-A05 (assembly GCA_003211535.1). Lineage (GTDB taxonomy): Bacteria > Cyanobacteriota > Cyanobacteriia > PCC-6307 > Cyanobiaceae > Parasynechococcus. The sequence goes on from QCSJ01000010.1 coordinate 9,216, forward strand.
TGGTATTCCAGAACCCCGCTCTGTTGGCGTCACTGACGGTTGAGCAGAATGTCGGCTTTCTGTTGCGCAAGAAGCGGCAGCTTTCGCGGGCTGAGATCCGTGAGCAAGTGGAGGCTTGCCTGGAGGCGGTTGGGTTGTTCGATATTGCCCACCTTTACCCAGGCGAGTTGAGCGGTGGCATGCAGAAACGCGTGAGCTTCGCCCGGGCGATGATTGATAACCCGCAACGGGGGGACGACGCCATGCCCCTGATGCTCTACGACGAGCCCACGGCCGGGTTGGATCCGATGGCCTGCACACGGATCGAAGATCTGATTGTGAAGACAACCACCGTGGCCGAGGGTTGTTCGGTGGTGGTAAGCCATGTGCGCAGCACGATCGAGCGGTCCGCCGAGCGGGTGGTGATGCTCTATGGGGGACACTTTCAGTGGTCCGGATCGGTGGAGGAGTTCCGCAGGACGGACAATCCTTATGTCGAGCAGTTCAGGACAGGTAGCCTGCGCGGACCGATGCAGCCCTCGCACTGATTCCCATGCGTCGCAGTGTTCGAGACGCGATTGTTGGCTTCACCGTGATCGGTGGAATCGTCGGCTTTGTCGCTACAGCTATGTGGATGCGAGGCATCCGTCTAGGGTCCGGTCACTGGACGGTGACGGCATCGTTCAGCGATGCCGGAGGTCTGGCGGAACGCTCGCCGGTGACCTATCGGGGCATACTTGTGGGCTCGGTGCGGTCTGTGAAGGTCACCCCTGAAGCGGTGGTTGCCGAACTGGAGATTGACAAGAGTGATTTGCGCCTGGCCTTGCCGGTCACGGCCACGGTGGCGTCCGGCTCGCTGATTGGGGGGGATGCTCAGGTGGCGCTGGTGAGTCGCGGAACACCATTGCCGGAAGATGCGCCACGACCGAAGGACGGAGATTGCGTGACCAGCCGTCAGCTCTGTGATGGTGTTGCTATCCGTGGTCAGGAAGCACCGAGCCTCGCCACGGTGACGGAGAGCGTGCAGCAGCTGCTCTCACAGGCGATGGACGCCAAGCTCGTGCCCAATCTGGCCCGCTCCACGCAGCAATTCCAACTGACCGCGCAGGAAATCGAAGCGGTAGTGAAACAGCTTCAGGTGGTGATAGCTAGGGCGCAGCCAATGATCGAGAACTTCAATGCCGCGACGGCTAATGCGCTGCAGGCTTCAGCTCACGTGAACAACATCGTGGCGGCTCTCGACAATCCCAAGACCATCAAAGAATTACGCCAGACGGCCGCCAACGCAGCGCAGCTCAGCGCCAAAATCGACGCGGTGGGCGGCGATGTGGCCAAGCTCACCGCAGATCCGGCATTCATGGATGGTTTGCGCAAAGTGACCATCGGTCTGGGTGCGCTGTTTGCTGAGATTTATCCGACTGAGGCCGCCAAGTAGGTACGATTTGTTGGTGATATCAATGTGATTTCGTATTGATATCGTGCTTACCCTGAGATGTCGCTAATGGCGTCCATCGCCACAGCTGCGATCGTCTGATCGCTGGCCTTGGGCAGCTGAACGTACTTGCCGCCGGCTGCTTCGGCGAGGTCTTTGCCCATTCCGCTGCCGATGAACTTGCGCTCGGTGTCGATCACCAGCAGCTTGATGCCCAGCATCCGGTAGCGGGAGGCGACACCCAGCACTTCCCCCTTCAGGTCAGGTTTTTCCTCGCCATCCAGTTCCGGTTGGCCCAGCGACGTGCTAAGTGGCACGTTTCCGCGACCGTCGGTGATCGCCACCACCACCACCTGGCCGAGATCGCCTGTGGCCAGCGCATTGGCGCCGACGCGAGCGGCTTGGGTGAGGCCGTGGGCCAGCGGTGAACCACCCCCGCAGGGCATCGATTCCAGCCGGCGGCGGGCTGCAGTGATCGAGCGGGTGGGGGGCAGCAGTACTTCGGCCTGGTCGCCGCGGAAGGGGATCAGAGCCACCTCGTCGCGGTTTTCGTAGGCCTCGGTAAGCAGCCGGATCACGGCGCCCTTGGCGCTCTGCATCCGGTTTAGGGCCATTGAGCCGCTGGCATCCACCAGGAACACCACCAGGGCCCCAGCCTTGCGCTGCAGCAATTTGGCCCGCAGATCGCCCTCCTCCACGATCACCGTGCGGTTCGGTTCCCGTTCACGGCGGATCTTCTGGTACGGCGCTGCCGCCCGCAGGGTGGCGTCCACAGCGATGCGGCGCACCGGGCCGCGGGGAAGCATCGGTTTCACGTAGCGACCGCGGCTGTCGCTGAACACCACCGAGCGGCTGCCGCTGTTGCCGCTCTTGGCCTTGGCGGCGTTGAACAGCAGCAGATCGGGATCCACCGCGATCGCCTCGGGGTCGAGCATGAACTCTTCGGGCACGGCGGGAGGGGCCTGGTCCTCCTCGCCGTCGCCATCGTTGTCGTCGTTGTTGTCCTCCGGCGGATCGTTCTCCTCCTCCTCGCCGGAACCCTCCGGCGGTGGCGGCGGGTTGTCCTGCTGCTGATCGCCCTGGTCCTGGGGCGGTGGCGGTGGCTCCTGGTCCGTCGGTGGCGGCGGCTCCATCTGCTGATCCGGCGGTGGCATCTGCGATGCCCGCGGGGCGATCACCAGGGCCACTGCCACCTGCAGGTCGTCGGCTTCCACCTGATCACGGCCGCTGAGGGCTGCATGGGCCTTGGCCACCCGCACGGCATAGAGCTCCGAGCGGTGACCTTCCACGCCGCCGCGGATCGCTTCTGTTACCAGGTATTCAATCTGCTCGCGGCTGATCTGCACATCCGGCAGCCACTGGCGGGCCAGCAGCAGTTGGGTGGACAGGGCATCGGTCTCCTCTCCCCACTTCTCAGCGAAGCTGCGGCTGCACTGGCCGTGACTGATCACTGCGTTGGTGATCTCAACCCGCTGTTCGGTGCTCACCAGTTGATCGGCGGAGAGCGCGATGGCGAAGCGATCCAGCAGGTGATCGCGAACGGTGCCCTCCTCCGGGTTGTAGGTAGCGATCAGCAGCGGCCTGCAGGGGTGGCTGAGGCTGAGGCCTTCGCGTTCCACCCGGTTTTCACCGCTGCCCACGGCCGCCAGCATCAGGTTGACGATGCCGTCGTCCAGCAGATTCAGCTCGTCGACATAGAGCACGCCGCGGTGGGCATCCGCCAGCAGGCCGGGCTGGAACACGGCACTGCCGCTGGATAGCGATGCCGCTACATCGACGGCGCCTACCAGGCGGTCTTCGGTGATGCCGAGGGGGATCTGAACGAAGGGGGCAGGAATCACCTTCGTAGGAGGTTTGCCCGTGATCTTTGAGCGGGTGGCGTCGTCCCATTCCTCAGGGTTCTGCGGATCAAGGTTGCGGCCCACCCCGGCTTCGCTTTCTAGGATGATTATTGGTGGCAGCAGGGCATGCAGGCCTCGTGCCAGCACCGACTTCCCAGTGCCACGTCCACCGGCGATCACCACGCCCCCCAGGCCGGGATCAACCGCCGCCAGCAGCAGGGCCAGCTTGAGGGTCCCGTGGCCGGTGATCGCCGCCAGCGGAAAGGCACGGGTGGCCTGGTCGTCCTTCACCGCTACACCGCTTGCCACCATGGACGCGTTCAGCCCGTTCGTGCGCGCCAGTCTCGCTGATGCCCCCGATCGATGACACTTCCCTGGCGGTGGCCCTGGGGGCCAACCGTCCCAGTGCGGTCGGATCGCCCCGCACCACTTTGCTGGCGGTGCAATCTCGGTTGGAGGCGCTGCTCAAGGCCTGGTCCGATCAGGAGTTGGTTTGCCGCTGGTCATCCCTGTACGACACGGTCCCCGTCGGTGGCCCCCCCGATCAGCCCGCTTATTGCAACGCGGTACTGCTGGTGGCTGGGCTGAAGGCCCCGCCGAGCGAGGCTGCTGCCCTGCAACTGCTGGATGCCCTTCAGGGGTTGGAACAGCAGTTCGGCCGCGACCGATCGCGGGAACAGCGTTGGGGTCCGCGCAGCCTCGACCTGGACCTGTTGTTCTGGGGGGAGCTGCGGCTGGAGCACCCGCGACTGCTGTTGCCTCACCCCCGCCTGCACCTCAGGACTTTTGTGCTGGCGCCGTTGCTGGAAGCAATGCATGGGTCGGCTTCAAGGTGATCACCTGATCAGCCTGGGCCAACAGCTCTGGGTCGTGACTGCTGATCAGCATCAGCCGTTGCTGGGCGCGTTCGCGAATCACGGCACGGACCTGTTTAGCGGCCTTGGCATCCAGAAAAGCCGTCGGTTCATCGAGCACCTCGAGCGGCTTGTCGCGCAACCAGGCCCGCAGCAGTCCCAGACGATGAATCTCACCGCCGGAGAAGGGATCCTGCGCCAGGGCCAGCGGTGCATCCAGTCCGTCAGGGCGTTCCAGCAGGTGGGTCAGCCCCAGCCGCTGCAGCCAGGTTTCGATCGCGTCCTGGTGGTGATCGCCCCCCAGCAGCAGGTTCTCGCGCAGGCTCGCTTCAAACAGTACGGCGTTCTGGGGGGCGTAGGCGATCAGCTGGTGCATCTGCCGCGCCCCGGCCAGCCCGCTCAGTCGCCAGGTGTCTCCCGCGCAGTCCAGTTGCCAGTGACTGTTTTCCTCGTTGAGCAGTCCACAGACGCTATCGATCAACGTTGTTTTGCCGCTGCCGGAGGGGCCGGTGATCGCGACCAATCCGTTGGCGCTCAGGTCAAGCGACGTCAGGCCTGTGGAGGCGTCAACGCTGCTACTCCAGTGCAGCTGACTCCAGCGCGCTGTGGAGAGCGTCGTCAGGCTGGCATCAGCAATCTTGCGGTCGCTGGCGTCGCCCTGGCGTGGAATCAGCTGGCCGCGCCGCTGACGCAGCGCCTCATAGCCCGGCAGGTTGCCCAGGCAGAGCCGCCGAGCCTGCACCACCGTGCTGAGGGAGGCGCTGGCGCGGTAGGCCAGCACCAGGGTGGTGGTGAGCGCTTCGGCGGTCAGGGCCCCTCCCTGAATCAGCATCCACAGGCCGGCGACGGCCACCACCAGCGTGTCGCGCCAGGCGTTGTAGATGGACCGGCGCCGCACCCGTTCCCGCAGCAACCAGCGCCCCTCGGCCGTGTCCTTGGCGAAGCGCTGCAGCAGCCATCCCTCCGCCGTTGCGGCGCGCAGGGCTTTCAGGCCATGCAGCCCATCTCCGACCGTTCGCTGCAGAGCTGCATTCAGCCGGCTCTGGATGCGGCCCATGCCCCAGCTTCCGGAGCGCTGCAGCAGGGCGGCGGCTGTGGTGGCCAGCAGGGCGAGCAACAGCGGCCAGGCGGCGGCTTGGCCGACTAGCACCACGCTGGCGAGGTAAATGCCCATGGCCAGCAGCGATTGCCCCATCCGCACCGCCTGATCCAGGCTCAGTGCTGTCCGGTTGATGTCGGCCATCAACAGGGCTAGCAGTTCGCCGCGCCCCAGCCGGTCCAGTTGGGCCGAAGAGGCTTCGAACACCTGGTGCAGCAGCTGTTGCCGCAACCGGTCGGTGAAGCCGGAGCGCAACCGCTCCCGCTGGATGTCCACCCGGGTCTGGATCAGGCCGCGCAGCAGGATCAGGCTCACCAGGATCCCCAGACTTCCCGCTACCGGAAGACCCTTAATCAGCACGGGTGAACCGTTGCCCAGCAGCAGCGTCACGGCGAGTCCCAGGCCGGCGATGTCGAGCAGGCTGTTGAGGCTGCTGAGCCCGCTCAGCCAGGCCAGGTGCCGCCAACCGGCTTCTAGGGCCAGGGCTTTGAGCAGTTGGATTTGCCGCAGGCGGGCCAGCGGTGTTGGACCTGATGGGTTCAAGGCGGGCGACGCGGGTGGCTGGGTTCAACCGCCATGCTGGGCACCAGCAATGCCCATGATCCATGGCGCCCCTGCCGTCGCCGGAACCGTTTGAACTGTTGGAAACGGTGGAAGCCGTCGACGCTCGCAAGATCCGCTTCGAGCGAAACCGGATCAAGCTGCCGATGGGGGTGGAGGCCACCTTCGGGATGATCCGCCACCCCGGCGCCTCCCTGGCGGTGCCGATCACCGATGACGGCAATGTAGTGCTGCTGCGGCAATACCGCTTCGCGGTGCAGGCGCGTCTGCTGGAGTTCCCCGCCGGAACCCTGGAGGAGGGAGAGGATCCGCTGGAATCGATGCAGCGGGAACTGGGCGAGGAGGCGGGCTACAGCGCGGCGCGTTGGGATGCCCTGGGTCCGATGCTGCCCTGCCCGGGCTACTCCGATGAGGTGATCCAATGCTTCCTGGCCCGTGAGCTCACCCCTTTGGAGAACCCACCTGCGGGCGATGACGATGAAGACCTGGAGGTGGTATTTATGACCCCTAAGGATCTCGATGCCCGGCTTGGATCCGGTGATGAATGGCTGGATGGCAAGAGCGTCACCGCCTGGTATCGCGCCAAACAGCTCCTGGGGCTGGGATGACGACCACACGCGTTCTGTTCTGGCACCGCCGCGACCTGCGTCTGGCGGACAACCTCGGTCTGGCGGCCGCGGCGGAGATCAGCCCGGCGGTCACCGGGGTCTACGTGCTCGATCCGCAGCTGCTTCATCCGCCGGAGCATCTGCCGCCGATGGCACCGGCACGGCTGTGGTTTCTAATTGAGAGCCTGCTGGAACTGCAGCAGCGCTGGCGCGAGGCCGGCAGTCGCCTGCTCGTGCTAGAGGGCGATCCCGTGGCGCTGCTGCCGCAGCTGGCTGATCGGATCGGTGCGGAAGCGGTGGTCTGGAACAAGGATGTGGAGCCCTATGCCCGCGAGCGGGATCGGCAGGTGGCCCGTCAGCTGCAGGCCGATGGCCGCAAGTTGGTGGTGGATTGGGACCAGCTGCTGATCGCCCCTGAGCTGCTCAAGACCGGTGGTGGCGATCCCTATCGGGTTTACGGCCCTTTCCTGCGCAACTGGCGCGGTCAGGTGCAGGCGAAGCAGCCCAGCGCCGTTGCCGCTCCCACTGGGTTGGTGGATCTGGCCCCGGAGCTCGTCCCACAGGGGAACGCACTGGAGGCCCTGCGGGACAGCCATGGGTTCAAGGGCACCGAGATCTGTCCCTGTCGCCCCGGCGAGGCGGCGGCCCTGGAGCAACTCATCACCTTCTGTGATGGCGCCCTATTCGGCTACGAGCCCGACCGCAACTTCCCCGGCACCGCCGGCACCTCCTATCTGAGTGCGGCCCTGAGTATGGGCACCCTCAGCCCCCGCCAGGCCTGGTGTGCCGCTCAGGAGGCCCGCGAGCAGGCCCGCAGCGAGGAGCAGCTGCAGGCCATCACCATCTGGGAGCAGGAGTTGTGCTGGCGCGAGTTCTACCAGCAGGCCCTGTTCAATTTTCCGGAACTGACGGATGGCCCTTACCGCGAGCAGTGGCGCCGCTTCCCCTGGGAGAACAACGAAGACTGGTTTGACTTCTGGAAGGAGGGCCAGACTGGCATGCCGATCATCGATGCGGCGATGCGTCAGCTCAACCAGACCGGCTGGATGCACAATCGCTGCCGCATGATAGTGGCGTCGTATCTGGTGAAGGATCTGATCTGCGACTGGCGCTGGGGTGAGCGCGCCTTCATGGGACTGGAGGTGGATGGCGATCTGGCGGCCAACAACGGCGGCTGGCAGTGGAGCGCCAGCAGCGGCATGGATCCCAAGCCCCTGCGCATTTTCAACCCTGCCACCCAGGCCTCCAAGTTCGATTCAGCCGGCGACTACATCCGCCAGTGGGTGCCGGAACTGCGCCATGTGAACACCAAGGATCTGCTCAGTGGTGAGATCGGACATCTCGACCGTAGGAATTATCCGGAGCCTCTTGTGAATCACAAAACCCAGCAGGCCAGGTTCAAGGCGCTTTACGCGACCATCCGCTCATGATCGTCTTGGCGAAACGCGGCCGGTGCGTTGGAGGTCAGAACCTGGCGCAGGGTGTCGATCACAACCTGCTGCTGGTCTTGTCGGATTTCTGGGAAGATCGGCAGGCTGAGCACCTGGCTGCAGAGCTGCTCTGTGATCGGTAAGGAGCCCTGATCCAGACCCAGATGGGCGTAGGCAGGCTGGCGGTGAATCGGGATGGGGTAGTAGATGATCGTGCTCACACCACGGTTCTGCAGGGTCTGTTTGAGCCAGTCGCGGCAGCAGCTCTCCGGGATCCCATGGCGCGCACTGGTGCTAGAGGGGCTGCAGTTGGCGTTGCAGAGCGGCTGGCCGGTGGGGCAACTGCCGATGGCTACCACGAACTGGTTCCAGCTGTGGCCGCTCTCGGCAGTCGGCAGGGTGAGTCCACGGAGATCTCCCAGCGCTTCCCGGTATCGGGCTGCAATCTCAGCGCGTTGGCTGATCCAGGACTCCAGCTTGGGCAGCTTCACGTTCAAAACCGCTGCCTGAATGGCATCCAACCGGCTGTTGTAACCAAGGCTGGTGTGCAGGTAGCGCTCGGGCATCCCATGCACCGCCAGCTCCCTCATGGCCTGGGCCAGTCCGTCGTCGTTGGTGGTGGCGGCACCGCCGTCTCCCGCCGCGCCGAGGTTCTTCGTAGGGAAGAAGCTGAAGCAGCCCACATCGCCGAAGCTGCCGACGGCCTGGCCGTTCCAGCGGGCTCCGGTGGCCTGGGCGCAATCCTCAACCACCTTGAGCTGGTGGAGTTCGGCGATCGCCATCAGCCGGTTCATGTCGACGGCCCGTCCGAACAGATGCACGGGCATCAGCGCCTTCGTCGCCGGCGTGATCGCCGCTTCGATCTGATCGAGATCGATCAGATAGGTGTCTCTATCGACATCAACGAACACCGGTGTGGCACCAACGGCGCTGATGGCTTCAGCGGTGGCGAAAAAACTGAAGGAACAGGTGATCACCTCATCACCAGCGCCAACGCCGAGGGCCCGCAGGGCAAGAATCAGGGCGTCGGTGCCGCTGTTGCAGCCCACGGCATGGCTGCAGCCGACGCTGACCGCGAAGGACTCCTCAAACTGTTTGATCTGCGGTCCGCCGATGTACTGGCCACCGCGCAACACGTTCAGCACCGCCTCTTCGAGGTCCTGGCCCAGATCAGTGATCTGCTGGCTGAGGCTGAAGGGAGGAACCCGCATAAACAAAATCTTAAGCGGATCTGCCGAACCACTCCGGCTCCTGTCCGGGGTTCCATTTCACGTTGCAGCCCACCGAGGCGGTCTGGTCGGGGTTGACGGGATCTCCCTTCAGCACCGCATCCAGGGCGGCCCGCAGGTCAATGCCGTTGAGGGGCACTTCATTGCTGGGGCGGCTGCCATCCAGCTGGCCGCGATAGCGCAGGCTCTGCACGCCTTCGCCATCGGGTGAGAACAGGTAGAACTCCGGCGTGCAGGCAGCTCTGAGAGCTCGGGCCAGGGTTTGCTGCTCATCCAGCAGGTAGGGAAAGCTCCAGCCGTGGCGCCGGGCCTGATCCGCCAGCTGCTCCGGGCCGTCCTGGGGATGGGTGATCAGGCTGTTGCTGCTAACGCCGAACAGTTGCACCCGATCGCCGAAGTCGTCGTCCAGCCGGGTGAGTTCCGGCTCAATGTGCTTCACGAACGGGCAGTGGGCACATATCACCATCAGCAGCACTGGCTGTTCATTCAGGTCAGCGTTGCTGATGCTGCTCCCCGCGACCGCCGGTAGTGAGAACGGCGGCAGGTGGGTCTCCAGAGCCAGCATCGTGGACGGTGTGAGGGCCATGGCGATTCCTGCAGGTCCGTCGGGTTGCCATCAGGATGGCCGCCTGTCGAGGAAAGCGATGCGGCGCGGGCTGGCCATGGCAGGGGTGATGCTGCTGCTCAGTTGTTCGGCGCCGGCGGAACCCCCCAGCTGGCGCGTGATGCCATTGCAGCGGTACTCCCCCAATGACGGGTTGGCGGTCGTCAACCAGCCCGATGGCTACGGACTTCACATCTTTCTGGAGACGGACACCAGCGATCCAGCGATATGCAGACCCCGTTGGCTGCCGGATCCAGCGCGTCTGTTCAACGGCAATGGCACCACCCCGTTCAGTTCCGGTCTGGCGACCCGTGCTGAGTTCTTTGCGGCGGTGGCCCGTAAGGACGTGACGCTGGCCCTGCAGCGGGAGTTGGAAGCCCTCTGTCAGCAGCGTTCGCCGGATGCCCGATGGGTCTGGAGCGAGCCACCGCGATCGGAGGCGGAGGTGGTTCCGGTACGCCTGCCAGCTCTGGAGCAAGGGGATCTGCTCACCAATCCCCTCGATGAGCTGGAGCGGGTGGAAGCCTTGCTCGGCAATTAGCCGGCTGCTGAGTAGCCCTCCCAGACCACAGGCTCCGCTTCGCGCCAGTAGCGGCTGAAGCGCCCCAGCCGTGGTGGCCGTGGCAGCTCCACGAAGGCATCGGGTTCCAGTTCCTGCAGAGGCAGCTCCGCTTCGATGGCATTGGCGATACGTTGCAGGCGGGGATCCACGGCGGTGCTGGTCACCACGCCATCAGCGTCATGGCGCTGCGCGAAGGCGATCACTTCAGAGGCGACCTCGCCCTTGCGCAGGGTTAGCGGAAGCTCTAGTGCGTTTTCGTAAAGAAAACCAAGCCGCTTGCGGCTGATGCGTTGTTGCTGGATCCAGAGCGTGTCAAACACGAACAGCGCTGATGCCTCAGGCCAGGCCCGCAGGGCTGGGTTGGCGGGGCCAAGAGCTTCCTCGTGCACCCAGAGAATCGGTCGTTGCAGGTTCATCGGTCTTTTGGAATAAGTCAGCGCTTAGGGCGGGCCAGGGCCGCGTTTCCACCCCCCTTGCTTTGCTGGCGGTTGTTCGCCCGCCGGTCTCGGCGGTTGCGATCGTTGCCCTTGTCCCGGATCGACGGCATCGGCGCGAACAGCTGGTTCTCCAGCTGTTCGTAGCTCCCTTCAAACGGGCACTGGGCTGCGCTGGGGCAGCCATCGCAGTAGCGGCCCTCGCTGTAGCGCTCCAGGTTGCTGCGGTTGAAGAAGTAGGGCTTGTGGCTGAAGGTGCTGGCCACCCACTGCCAGCTCAGGTGGTTGCTGGCCGGATCGCCATCCAGCAGGTGCTCCAGGAACCAGTCGGCACCGGCCTTCCAATGCACACGGCGCCAATGCACCAACCATGCGGCCATCCACATCCGGGCATGGTTGTGCAGCCAGCCGGTGCTCACCAGTTGGTCGCGGAAGCCATCCATGCAGGCCAGCCCTGTGGTGCCATCCCGCACATCAGCAGGCAGCTCCCGGACATAAGCGCCGCTGTCGTGGCCGGTTTTGAAATCCTCCTGGTCGTCATGGATGCCGTCGCCCAGATCGAGCCACATCCGCTGCCAGAAGTCGCGCCAGCCCAGCTCGTTGATCAGTTTCGCGCCATCGTCCCGCTTGCGGATCCGCTGAAACACGGCATTACGCACCTGCGCCAGCGTCAGAACCCCATGGCGGATGTAAGGCGAGAGGCCGGTGACGGCACCGTCGAGGTGATTGCGACTCTTGGCGTAACGGCCCGGCTGAACGCGGGCGAGCTGGTCGTCAGCAGCCTCTCGCCCCCCGCGGATCGGGCTGAGGGGTCCCTCGGCCTGAGGGAACGCATCCGCCAGCAGTTGTTCCAGGGCCTCCCGGGAGGAAAAGTCACGTGGCAGATCACCGCTGATCGGGGGTGAAGGGGCTCTGGACACCGATTCTGACGCTTGTAAACCGAGATCCTGGCGAGGGATGGGGGAGAATCGCGCGATTCCAACCTTTCCCGATCTGTTCCGATGCTGCTTGATCTCACCGGCAAGAAGATCCTCGTCACCGGCATCGCCAACAACCGTTCGATCGCCTGGGGCATTGCCCAGCAGCTGAAGGCAGCAGGTGCTGAGCTGGGCATCACCTACCTGCCGGATGAGAGGGGCCGCTTTGAGACCAAGGTGCGTGAACTCACCGCACCGCTGGAGCCCACCTTGTTTCTGCCCCTGAATGTTCAGGACGCTGACCAGATGGCCGGGGTCTTTGCCGAGATCAAGGAGAAATGGGGGGTGCTCGATGGTCTAGTCCACTGCCTAGCCTTTGCCGGCAAGGAAGAGCTGATCGGCGACTACAGCGCCACCACCGCTGAAGGCTTCGCCCAATCCCTCGACATCAGCGCTTACTCCCTGGCGCCCCTCTGTGCCCACGCCAAGCCCCTGTTCAGCGAGAAGGCCGGCGTGATCACCCTGTCGTACCTCGGCGCTGAGCGGGCCATCCCCAACTACAACGTGATGGGCGTGGCCAAGGCTGCCCTTGAGGCCTCCGTTCGTTACCTGGCCGCTGAGCTGGGTCCGGAAAAGCAGGTGCGCGTCAACGCCATCAGCGCCGGCCCGATCCGCACTCTGGCCAGCTCCGCGATCGGCGGCATCCTCGATATGATCCACAACGTGGAGGAGAAGGCTCCCCTGCGCCGCACCGTCACCCAGATGGAAGTCGGTGGAACGGCCGCCTTCCTGCTCAGTGATCTGGCCAGCGGCATCTCCGGTCAGACCATCTACGTCGATGCGGGCTACTGCGTCACCGGCATGTGAGGCACGATGTGGGCAGAGGAGGCGAAGTGATGGCACGTCAAGGAGACATTCATCGGGTCACCGGTGAAACCGACGTGAAGGTGCGTCTGGATCTGGACGGCTCAGGCCAGTGCCAGGCAAGCACCGGTGTGCCGTTCCTCGACCACATGCTCCATCAGATCAGTAGCCACAGCCTGATCGACCTGGAGATCAATGCGGCGGGCGATACCCATATCGACGATCACCACACCAATGAAGACTTGGGGATAGCGGTGGGTCAGGCCCTGGCCCAGGCCCTGGGGGATCGACGCGGCATTCACCGCTTCGGTCACTTCGTGGCACCGCTGGACGAGGCCCTAGTGCAGGTGGTTCTGGATTGTTCCGGTCGCCCCCACCTCAGCTACAGCCTTGCGATTCCCAGCCAGAAGATCGGCACCTACGACACCGAATTGGTGAAGGAGTTCTTCGTGGCTGTAGTCAACAACAGCGGCCTCACCCTGCACATCCGTCAGCTGGATGGCGCCAACTCCCATCACATCGTGGAGGCCTGCTTCAAGGCTTTTGCCCGGGCCCTGCGCATGGCCACTGAGGTGGATCCACGCCGGGCCGGCGCCATCCCCAGTAGCAAAGGTGTGCTTGAGCAGGCCGGCGCCAACTGAGGCTGGTCCCGCGCTTCACAGTCCGTTACGAGAAGATGGGCGGACATTGAACGCGCGCCCGTGACCGTTGCCCCCGCCCGCAGCTACGACCGCAGCGACTGGGCCAGCGCCTTCGTCAACGTCGAGGAGGAACTCACCGATGTGGCGCTGACACCGGTGCGCGGAACGGTGCCGGAGGAGCTCAAAGGCACTTTTTATCGCAATGGCCCCGGGCGTCTGGAGCGGGATGGGCATCGGGTGCATCACCCCTTCGATGGCGATGGCATGATCGCGGCGATGCGCTTTGAGAACGGCAGCGTCTCTCTGAGCAACCGCTTCGTGCGCACAGAGGGCTGGTTGGCGGAGGAGAAGGCCGGCAAAGTCCTTTATAGGGGCGTTTTCGGCAGCCAGAAGCCCGGCGGTCGTCTGGCCAATGCCTTTGATCTGCGGCTGAAGAACATCGCCAACACCAACGTGGTGCGTCTGGGTGATCAGCTGCTGGCCCTCTGGGAGGCCGCGGAACCCCATGCCCTCGATCCTCGCAGTCTCGAGACCCGTGGCCTCTCCCGCCTCGATGGTGTGCTGAAGAAGGGTGAGGCCTTCAGTGCCCACCCCCGCTTCGACCCCGGCCATAAAGGCCGGCCCTGCATGGTCACCTTCGGTGTGAAGACCGGACCCCGCAGCACGATCCGTTTGATGGAGTTCGCCACCGATGGTCCGGAGGCCGGCGCTCTGCTGCACGACCGTTCCGACAGCTTCTCCGGCTTCGCCTTCCTCCACGATTTCGCCATCACCCCCAATTGGGCGGTGTTCCTTCAGAACGCCATCGCCTTCAATCCCTTGCCTTTTGTCACTGGTGAAAAGGGAGCGGCCCAATGCCTGGCCTCACAGCCCGGCGGCAAGGGGCGTTTCTGGTTGATCCCCCGTGATTCCGGTCGCTTTGCTGGTCAGAAGCCGCGCATCCTGAAAGCCCCAGACGGTTTCGTCTTCCACCACCTCAATGCCTTTGAAGACGGTGATCACGTGTTGGTGGAGAGCATCGTCTACGACGATTTCCCCTCCATCGGACCCGACGAGGATTTCACTGAGGTGGATTTCGACACGGTGCCGGAGGGAATCCTGCACCGTTGCCGCCTCGACCTCAGCCGCGAATCGGTGCAGACCGAGCGGATCATTGAGCGCACCTGCGAGTTCGCCATGGTGAATCCCGAGCGTCAGGGCCTCAGCGCCCGCTACGCCTGGATGGCTGTGGCCGAACGGGAGACGGGCAACGATCCGTTGCAGGCCATTCAGAAGCTTGATCTGCACTCCGGTGCTACCCACACCTGGAGTGCGGCGCCTCGGGGCTTTGTAAGTGAGCCGTTGATGGTGGGTCGCCCCGGCACTAAAGCCGAGGACGACGGCTGGGTGCTCGACCTGTTGTGGAACGGAGCGCGAGCTGCATCCGATCTGGTGATCCTCAACGCCCGTGATCTTTCGGAGGCGGCGGTCCTTGAGCTGCCGTTGGCGGTTCCCCATGGCTTGCATGGCTGTTGGGCGCCTATCAGCTGATCCCTTCCCGTTTTGCTTCCTTCCAGGCCAGTCGTGGTCCACTCCAGAGGGTGGACAGCACCAGGGGCGTCACCGGCACAGCAGTAATCACGATGAATGCCTGGAGGGCATCGATCGAGGTGCTGTCCCCCAGGTCTGTGCCAATGCGGAGCAGCACCAGGGTGAGGCTGCCGATCATCAAGGCCCAGAAAAGACGCAGGAGAGCAGGAGGTTCGTTGCGGCCGCTTACCACCATGGCGGCGGCGTAGCTCATCGAATCGGCACTGGTGCACATGAACAGCACCACCAGCACCAGCCCGATCGGAATCAGCAAGCCCGCCAGCGGCAGCTGACTGAGAATCGTCAGCAGGGCTGCGGCGGCACCGTTCTGGGCCAGGGCTTCACTGATGCCTCCCCCGGCCAGTTCCAGGTGCAGGCCCGTGCCACCGAGCAGGGTGAACCAGATGTTGGTTACGAAAGGGCACAGAATCGCGACGGCCAGCACCAGTTCTCGGATGCTGCGGCCGCGGCTCACCCCAGCGGTAAACAGCCCCATCAGGGGGGCATAGCCCAGGAACCAGCCCCAATAGAACACCGTCCAGCTGTTTACCCAGTTGCCCGGGATCGCATTGGGGGTGAGGGCCATCTGCGGCAGATGAACCAGATACGTGAAAAAGCCGCTGAAGAAATGCTGGATCAGCCACATTCCTGGGCCCAGTAGCAGCAGCCCGGCCGCCATTGTGAGGGTCAACCACACGTTGAGCTCCGACAGCCACTTGATCCCCTTCTGGATTCCACTGACCGTGGAGGTGGCGAACACAGCCGTGAGCAGAATTACAACCAGGGACTGCAGACCTGCGCTGTCGCTCAGCCAGGGCAGCTGACCGGCGGCGTTGCTCAGCTGCAGGGACAGAAAGCCCAGAGGACCAACGGTGCCGGCGATCGCGGCCACCACTGACAGGCCGTCAGCCAAGTCACCGAGTGGACCATCAACCCAGCTGCGTGGCGCAACGTTCACCAGCAGGGTGCGGGGACGCAGCGGTTCACCTCGTCGCTCCAGGATCGAAAAGGTGATGGTGGTGGTGGTGGCTACCAGGGCCCAGGCCAGAAACCCCCAGTGCAGAAAGCTCACCGCCAGTGCCGGATCCACCGCGGCTGCGGTGCTGGCCTCGATCTCGCCGAACACTGGTGAGGGTGTTTGGAAGTGATACAGAGGCTCAGCGGCCGACCAGAACACCCCTCCTCCGGCCAGCAGGGTGCAGATCAGCACTGCACACCAGTCGAAAAATTTGAGGCTCGGCTTGGTCTCTGCGCCCCCAAGCCGAAGCTTGCCGACGGGACTGATGGCCAGCACTAGAGCAATCAGGAACAGCATCACCACCATCCATTGCCAGACCCCGCCCAGGGCGTTGCTCACCACAGCTTTGCCGCTTTCGGTGAACTGCTTGGCCAGGGCCAGGTCGAGGGCTGAGATCAGCAGGAAGATCAAAAGGGGTGCAGCGCCGACCCAGAGGGGGGGCTGCCGCCACCAGGAGCGTGGGCTCGCGGGAATCTCAGACATCGGAGGTTGAAAGAGGGTCAGGAGCGGACCGCGTCGCGTTTGTGGCTCCAGCAGGAGAGGTCGACGCTGGGTTGGCTGTCGCTGGCCAGCTGGGCGAGGGAGTCCCCGATCAGAGGGGCAAACTTGAAGGCCTGGCCGGAGCCTCCGGCGAAAAGGCTGAGCTTTGGGGTGAGCCGGTCCAGCACGAAGTTCACATCGCTGGCCATGGAGTAAGGACTGATCACGGTCTCCACCCGTTCCTGAACTCCTTCGAGTTCGTTGAACAGGAAGGTGTCGAGCAGCTCCACCAGGCGAGCAGGTGGTTCGCTGACCATGGCGTTGGGGTCGGTCACCCGCAGCTCAGGGGGAGCCCAGTCGATGCCGGCTTTGATCCGGGGGCGTCCGTCACTTGTGTAACTGAGGACAGGGAAGCCGTAGTACAGGCCGCCATCATCGCCACGCTCCTGCTGGAAGCAGAACCACTGGGGGTAGCGGTCGGCCAGGGCGGGGTTGACTGTGTAATGCGCCCAGAGCATCGGCCACACCCCCAGCTTGGGGGCCAGGCTCAGAGGTTCCAGCAGCAGCTGGCTCCAGATGCCACAGGCCACCACCAGCTGGCCAGCGGCGATGTGCTGCCCGTTCTCAAGGGTCACGCCACCGCCATCGGGATCGATGCCCGCCACGGGGCAGTGTTCGATCAGCTGATGACCGGCCTTGCGGGCGGTGCGGATCCAGTGCGCCACTACCTTGTCGCTGCGCACGGCCCCGGCGGTGGGTTCGAATAGGCCGGTGAAATCCGCTTTGGGCTTCAACGGGAAGCGGGAAGCGATCTGCGCTGCATCGAGTGCTTCATAAGGGATCCCCTGGTCGTCCATGACGCGACGGGCTCCGGGAATCGACCCCTCGATCGTCTCCTCGTCCCAGCTCTCGCCGTAGAACAGCAGGCCATGGGTTTCCCGCAGCTGTTTGCCGGCGTGGGTCTCCTCCTCCCGCCAGAGGCGATTGGCCTCCTGTGCGAGCCGGCAGAGCACGGGGTCGGAGTACATCTCCCGGAACATTCGGGTTTCGCCGTAGCTGCTGGCCTTGGCGTGGGCCAGGGTGTTGGCTTCAAGCAGCACTACATCGGTGATGCCTTTGCGGACCAGGGACGCCGCGCAGCTGAGGCCGGCCATGCCCCCACCAACGATGACGACCGCCGCGCTGCTGGGTAAGGAGGAGGGGCTGGTCATGCGTTCTCTCCGAAACTGAGGCCGATGGGCTCGGTGGAGGGTGTCGCGGCTACTTCCTCCAGGGCAGCGCCGACCGAGAGACCCTGGTCGCGCTGGTTGAGGTAGTCGCTGGCCCGCTGCCGCACTTCCTCGCGCACAAAGGCGTAGACGTCTTTGGCGCCAGCGTCCTTCCAGGCGTCGGGGGAGAAGCGCTCGATCGAATCGGCGATCACGGCTCCGGCATTGACCAGAGGATCCGGCAGCACCCGAACGCCGCGGCGACGCAGGTCATCCGCCAGCTGGGGTTGCTGGAAGGGAGCATTGGCCGCAGGCACGATGGCGGGAGTCCTAAGGGCTGTCGCCATCTCGGGATTGATCAATCCCGAGATTGAGCAGGGCAGGAGGAGGTCCAGCTTCAGCTCCCACCAGGGACATCCCTGGGGAAGCGGTGTGGCCCCGCAGAAGCCGGCTCGTTCGCGGTGCAGATCCACGGTGAAGATGGTCCAGCCGTGCTCCAAAAGACAGCGCGCCACAGTTCCACCGACGGCACCGCATCCGTGCACCAGGGCTCTGCCCGGTGTGGCGTTCTTGAGGTCTGATTCCAGCACTGCTTCCACGGCGCCAAGGGTGCCGTGGGCCGTGGCGGCACTGGCGTCAACCGGACTGCCGACGGCAGCGAGCACATGGGGCGTGAGCTCCGTGAGCCGCTCCATGTCCTCAAGGCTGGTGTTGAGATCACAGCCGGTGATCATCGCGCCGTCGAGGGATTGCAGCAGTACCGCGGTGACGTTGATCAGCTCATCCTTCACGGCGGCGGGTTCCTTTGCTCGCGCCACGATCTTGCCGCCCGCAAAACCGGTGCCGTAGAGATCGTGCTTGTGGGTCATCAGCCCGGCCAGTCGCTCACCGTCGGCGATGCAGGCTTCGTCGTTCGGGTAATTGAGCAGGCGCAGACCACCATTGGCCGGCCGTTTGGCATCGGTGTTTTCCGCCACTACAAAAACCGACAAGTGTTCGGAGACGTGTTCCGCCAGCACCGAAACATTCGGACGGGGTTGGGTTGTCGTTGTCATCTGGCCACCTTCTCCATCATCTGGTGATGCTCGACGTAGTCGAGACTCCACTCACTCGGAGCTTCGGCGATGCCCTGCTGCAGGCGCTCGTAGACCGTGTCGGCTGCGGCATCACCGGCAACGCTGGCGAAGCTGTGGCGGCTCCAGCTGCGAATGGTGCCCATCAGGCCGGCTGCGAAGGCAGCGGTGTCACCGTTCTCGTTCCAGCGGCGTCGGTAAGGGCACTTCACGTAGACCGTGCGCTCGTCCACGAGGCGCAGGCCGTTGCGGTATGGGGCTGAAGCGGTGTCCTTCAACGGCGCCATGAATTCCTCAGGCGACTTGTAGAAGTTCAGGACCGTGCCCCGCTTGTACTGCTCCTCGCTGATCAGACCTTCATCCGCCATCCCGCGCCAGATCTGGTGCAGCTGGTCGTGCACGTTGCGGGTCTCACCACCGTTGTGCCCGAGGTAGCGGCCCTCTTCGTCGCGGGAGAGGTTCACGGTCAGCAGTCGGCCGCCCACCTTCAGCTCGCGACTGCGCAGCTCGAGGATGTGGGTCCAGTCCTTCATTGCCTGAGCTGTGAACCGCTGCAGAGCCTCGCTGTCGCTGGAGGCCAGCACGTGGGTGTGGGTGTCCAGATGACCTGGCGACTCACTAAGCCAGTGCATGGCGGTGGCGGAGAAGCCGAAGCTCAAGCTGTTTGGTGCCACCGAGGACTCATAAAAACTGCGGGCGCTCACCAGCACCGTCGGTTTCGGTGTCCGGGGAATCTGCAGGGCCAGGTTCTCGGCCAGAGCGAGGTTGTCGTTGCTCGGCAGGTCGTTGCCGATCAGCGTCAGATGGGCAGCAGGCTGGTTGGCATGTAGGCGATCCAGTACCTGATTCCAGAGGCCGACTGCGGTGCCACCGTCGGCAGCTCCGTAATCAATCAGGACATGGCTGTCAGCGACAGCCAGTTGGTCCACACAAGTCAAGGCCCAGTCCGAGGCGGCTTCGATGCAGAGGAAAGCGCCTTCGGTCTGCGCGCTGTAACCCGTGGTCATGGCGATGGCCATGGACCTCGTCAGCGGCAGGTCTTACCGTAACCAAGCCGAGAACCGGCCGGTGATGGGAAGTAGGACGGGTGCTTCAATTCGCTGCAAGCAGTTGCCGCAGCTGTGGTTCCAGCGTGGTGAAGGCCCGGCCGCGGTGGCCGTGCCGTTTCTTCTCGACCAATGGCATCTCAGCGAAGGTGCGGTCGGTTCCGGCAACTTCGAAGATCGGGTCGTACCCGAAGCCCTGATCACCCCGTGGTGCATGGGTGATCAGACCGTCGCAGCGACCTTCCACCTCGAGTAGCACCCGTCCGCCGGGTGCGGCGATGCAGAGCGCCGCACAGAAGTGGGCCTCACGCTGTTCGGACCCGTTCAAGGCGGTGAGCAGCCGGGCGATCCGCTCGGGATCGCTTGGGGCGTAGCGCGCTGAATGAACACCAGGTGCGCCATCGAGGGCATCAACGCTGAGGCCGGAGTCATCAGCCAGAGCCCATTCGCCGGTGGCTTCCGCGACAGTAATGGCTTTGAGACGGGCGTTAGCGACGAAGGTGGATCCGGTTTCCTCGACCTCCAATCCATCCGGTTGGGCCCTCAGAGACAAAGGGAAGTCGTTCAGTAGACCTTGAAATTCGCAAATTTTTCCGGCGTTGCCGCTGGCGATCACAAGGGTCTTCATGCGGCTTCAGCGTAACGCTTCGCCCAGGCCAGCACAGCATGGACCCGATCGGGATCAGGGGCTTCGCAATATAGGCGCAGCAAGGGTTCAGTTCCGGAGAAGCGCAGCATCAGCCAATGGCTGGCGCCCATGCGCAGCTTGATGCCGTCTGTCGTGTCTACGTCAGTCACCGTGGCACCGGCCACCTCCTTCGGTGTGGAGCTCGCTAAGAGGGCCTCCAGACGCCGGCGGGCCTCCATGTCCTGCAGCCGCAGATCCAACCGGTCGTAGTGGCTGGCACCACCATGCTGGCGCTGCAGAGCGTCGAGGCGGTTGCCGAGGGTTTGGCCGCCTTCCACCAGGGCTTCCAGCACCAGCATCGCGGCGAACAGGGCGTCCCGTTCCGGAAGGTGCATACCGAACCCCACCCCTCCGGACTCCTCCCCGCCGATCAACACTTCACCCGTCAGCATCTCGCTGGCGATGTATTTGAACCCGACGGCCAGCTCCAGGACGTCACGGCCCTGGGCCTCTGCCACCAGTCGCATCAGATCGGAACCGCTCACGGTCTTCACCACTGTTCCAGGCAGCTGGCGGGCGCGGGCCAGATGGTCGATCAGCAGGGGCATCAGCAGCTGGGTGCTGCAGAAGCGGCCGTTTTCATCCACGGCGGCGATGCGATCACCATCGCCATCGAATACAAGGCCCACAGCCGGTGTGCCTGCGGCGGCTGAGGCCTTCACCGCCGTGATCAGTTCTCCGAGGTAGGGCGCCAGCGGTTCCGGTGGATGGCCGCCGAACAGGGGATCGCGGTTGGTGCGGATCTCATCGACCAGTTCCGTGGCCTCATGGCCGAGCAGATCACTGACACAGCCCGCTGCTGAACCGTGCATCGGGTCGACGATCACCCTCAAGTTCATCGCCTTGAGACCCATCACCAAAGCGGTGAGGTCCAATTGGCGACGCAAGCCTTCCAGATGCTCACCACGTCCATTAAATCGGCTGGTGGTTGCTGCGATGGGTGCGGTAATGCCGCCAGCAGCCAGTCGCCGCTCCACCGCCGCGGTGAAGTCTCCTTCCACCGAACCGCCAAAAGGACCTTTGATCTTCAAGCCCAGCCATTCGGGAGGGTTGTGGCTGGCGGTGATCACCAGTGCTCCCAGGGCGTTTCGCTCCACCACGGCCCAGCTGCAGGCCGGTGTCGGCACCGCCGTTTCTGTGAGCAGTGGCTCGAGGTTGCAGCCACGTACGGCGCTGGCAATGGCTTCCGCCAGTTCCGGCGCCAGGAAGCGACGATCGAAGCCGATGATCACCGTTCGGCTGTTCAGGGCCTCCGGTGCGCGATGGGCCAGTTCCTGGGCAGCGGCAGCTGCGACGGGAAGCAACCGTTCCACGGTGATGTCCACGCCAAGGACGCCGCGCCAGCCGTCGGTGCCGAATTTGATCGGCGCAGGACTGAGGCGGAGAGGTGATGACGGCATGGGCGAGCGGTCAATGGTCACGATCTAGCAGCTGGCAGCCGTAAGGTCGGCTCATGGGTGCCACCCCGCTTGCCGACAACGTTCTCACTGACCGGCTGCTGCGCAGTTGGTTGCGTTGCCGTCGCAAGGCCTGGCTGGACCGTTATGGTGATTCGTTCCAGCGGCAGTGGACGGCACACAGGAATCTGATGCTGGATGACCAGCAACGCAGCTTCGTGGCGCTGCTGCCCAGGAAACCCGCTCGCGGAGAAGCGGCCTGTGCAGATGGAGCGGATGGTGTTGTGGGGCTGAGATTGAAAGGGAAGGGTCCTGGAGGACAAGCTCTGGAGGCGCACCCCCCGTTGCTGCTGCGGGTGAGAGGAACGAGCCGCTGGGGAGACTTCTCTTATCAGCCGGTTCTGGCCCGTCAGGGGCGTCGTACGACGCGGGAACATCAGCTTCCCCTGGCGCTGATGGCCTTGCTGCTGGAGCAGGAGCAGCAGGCGCCGGTGACGGAGATGCTTGTGGTGGGTGGCGGTGGCCGCAGACTGGAGCGGGATCGGGTTGGTCTTTCCGCTGGCTTGCGCAACCAACTGGCTGATGCCTTGCGCAAGCTGTGGCAGGATCTGCAACGGCTCCAGCCGCCTGATCTTGCGGCGGATCGCCGCAAGTGCACTCTTTGCAGCTGGCGGCAGGTCTGCAATGACGTTGCTGCCAGCGAAGGTCACCTCAGCGAGGTGAGCGGCATCGGAGCCAAACGTCGGGAGATGCTCCAGGGGCTCAATATCCATGGTCTTGCTGATCTGGCTGCTGCAGATCCGGAACAGTTGGCCACTGCCATGGAACGCTTCGGGGAACAGCACGGCGAGGTCGCCCGCACCCTGGTGGCCCAGGCTCGATGTCAGCTAAATGGAGATCCGGAACGGCTCAGCAGCATCCCGGCTCTGCCGGAACTGAACGCTGCGCCTGGGGTGTTGTTGTACGACATCGAGTCAGATCCGGACGCCCGCCACGATTTCCTGCATGGGTTCTGGTGCCTGCCACGCGGCAGCGATGGAGGCTGGGATCCAGCAGCAGCGCGGTATCAGCCGCTGTTGGTGTTGGCGGAACACGGTGAGCCGCGCTGTTGGCAGCGGATAGCTCGCTATATCAACCATTACGAGAATTGGCCGCTCCTCCACTACGGCGAAACCGAATCTCTGGCTCTGTTGCGCATGGCGCAACGGCAAGGGGTCTCAGAGCCGCAGCGGGCTCGGTTGCGTCGGCGCCTGGTGGATGTCCATGCCCGAATTCGCCACCATTGGCGACTTCCTCTTAGCAGCTATGGCCTGAAGTCGGTGGCGTCCTGGCAAGGTTTCCAGTGGAGCCAGAGCGGAGTGGATGGGGCCCATGCCTTGCTCTGGTGGCGCCATTGGCAGGGGGAAGGACCTGAGCGTCGCGGCAGTTCCCATGCTCTGCGTTGGATTTTTGAGTACAACCACGATGATTGCCGTGCCACCTGGGCGGTCGCTGACTGGCTTCGTCGTCAGGATTAGGCTTGTAAAACCTGGAAAGCTGCTGGTTGCGACAGCTGAACGCTCTGGCCGGCGGGCCCAGCCACACAAGGGAAATCCAGAAACTGGCGGCGCACCAGTGCGAGCCCAAAAGTGCCCTCGGTGGAATTGCAGAGGGCGCTGGTGATAGTGCCGGCTCGATCCGTTCCAACCTTGAGTTGATCGCCGGGATGCAGGGGCTGATCGCTGCTCCAGCAACGTAGTTGTTGCTTCACACCAGCTTTGCTGGCGAGTTTCGCCATGGTCTCCTGTCCCAGATAACAACCTTTGTCGAGGCTGATCCGCCCTGACAAACCCAGTTCGAGGGGGTTGGTCTCGCCGTTCATTTCAGAGGGACCGGGTGGGAAGCCCTGCTGCAGCCGATGGCGTTCCAGCGCATCGCTCTCCAGACACTTCGAGCCCACCAGCTCATCGGGTAACGGCTCGTCTTCCCCAAGCCACAACTCCGAGCAGACGGGATCGAGGCCCTGAACGCGTCGTTGACGACCTGATGAGACCAGCCGAACCCGATCGGCGGGGAATATCACCTGATCGAAGCCGCGGCTGACGGCCTGAGCATCCCCGGCTAGTACGAGAACATCGGCACCCGTGGCATCAAACCGGAGCTCCAGCAGGGCCCGAAGCCGGCCCGTCGCCGTGAGCCAGCAGCTCTGCCGCAGCTCTCCATCAGCAACCTTGGATAGATCAGCTGTGGTCTGCCCTTGCAGGAAATGTCTGGCGCCCACGCCTTCCAATCGAAGGAGAGGAAAGGCCTCATCCCAGCGAATGGTGGCCGTCATCAGCTGAGCTCCTCGGCGCAGCTGGACACCTCCGACAGTCGGAACAGACTCACCAGTTCGAGGCCTGCTGCAGCCATGGCTGTGGTGCCTCCTTCCTCACGGTCCACGAGCGTGATTACCCGATTGACGACAAAGCCAGCCTCCCGCAGTTGATGCACGGCTTTCAGAGACGACGCCCCGGTGGTGACCACGTCCTCCAGCACGGTGATCAAGGCGCCTTTCTGCGGAAGTGGTCCTTCCAGCCAGGCACCTGTGCCATGGCTTTTGGCCTGCTTCCTCACGATCAGGGCATCCAGTGATCGATCGACCAGAGCCGCCGCCATTGCGACACCGCTGACGAGGGGATCCGCACCCAGGGTCAGCCCCGCCACGGCAACCGCCTGGTCGTCAACATGATTAAGTATGCCGCTGCTGATCAGGGCCAGACCGGATCCGCTCAAGCTGACTGGTTTGCAATTCACGTAGTGCTCGCTCTCCCGTCCGGAGGCCAGCGTGAACTGACCACGGCGGTAAGCCTCCCGTGAAAGCCGTTCCAACAGAGTGCGTCGGGCGTCGCCGTCGAAACGGAAAGCAGAGGGCATGGGCTGGCCGCGCGCACGAACAGTCCTTAGTTTGCGCTTAACGGGGTTGAGCTCTTGGGATACACAACACTATTGTCTCCGCGTTGACTGCCAAGCCTCTCCTGGCTTGCGTTTCCACTGGCTTGGGTCGCGTTGCGGCAGGTCCCTTGATTTGCGCGAAAACGCTTGGGGAACCTGACCTGTCGTCGGCGGTCGCTCAGCTCGTGGAGGTCATCACCTGCGCTCCGGTGGAGACCACCCGAGAGCTTGTAGAGCGTCGCCTCTACACCTGGACCTCCTGCTACATACGGGGCGTTGATCTGGTGCATCAGACACTGATCTGTTCGGGATCGCCGTCGCTGGCGAAGGTGACACCGAATTGATGGGGCTGGGATTTCCTGAGCAAACCATGACCTGGGATGCCGCTGTGATCAGTTCCACCATCCTGGCGCTGATGGAGGAGCAGAGCCCAGCACTTCCCTTGAGAACTCAAAATGGCCAATGGCTTCGACAGCAACCTTGCTGTGGAGAACATCAATTAAGAGCTGACTAGGCAACCCAAACCAGAATTTGTGAAGTCCGACATCGCTCCGTTTCAGCCGCTGTGGTAACAATCGTCTCGTACCGGGGGGTCTAGCAATCTGGTGAATGCAGCGAACTCATAATTCGCCTAAGGCGAGTTCGATCCTCGCGACCCCCACTATCTCTGATTGATGCGGCTGCCACTGCTGGCTCTGCTTCTGCTGTTGCCGGCCTTCTTTGCCGCTGCGGAAGTCTCTCTTTTACGACTGCGACCTAGTCGCGTCGATGTCCTTGTGGAGGAGGGCAAGGCCGGTGCAGCCTCGATCCATCGGCTGCAGCGAAGGTTGCGCCGTGCCCTAATGCTGTCTCAGTTCGGAGCGACGTTGGCTCTTGTAGCCCTGGGATGGGCGGGTCGCGGTCTTGGCCAGCGTCTCTGGTCGGATGGCACAGCAGGGGTGGTCTGGCTGGACCTCGCTCTGTTCCTGGGGCTGGTGTTGTTAGCGACTCTGCTGGCTGGATTGCTGCCAAAGGCCTGGGTTCTCAGTCGGCCGGAACCCGCTGCTCTGCGCCTGGCACCACTGCTTGAGATGGCGATGCGATGCCTGTCGCCGCTGCTCAACCTGCTCGAGGGCATCGCCGCCGCTCTGCTGCGGCTGGTGGGCCTGACGCCGCAGTGGGATGAACTGGTGCCGGCACTCTCCGCCGGCGAGCTGGAAACCCTGGTGGAATCCGGTCGCGTCACCGGACTGTTCCCGGATGAACGCAACATCCTCGAGGGGGTGTTCGCCCTGCGCGACACCCAGGTCCGGGAAGTGATGGTTCCCAGGTCCGGGATGGTGACGCTTTCTGTGGATGTCCGCTTTGCTGAGATGATGGAGGCGGTGCATCACACTCGCCACGCCCGATTCCCTGTGATCGGCCAGTCTCTGGATGACGTGCGCGGTGTGCTGGATCTACGGAGGATGGCCGAACCGATCGCAAGAGGAGAGCTGCAGGCGGACTCTCCACTTGAGCCTTACCTCCAGCCTGCAGTGCGGGTTCTGGAGACCAGCACCCTGGCGGAACTGCTGCCGATAATCCGTAGCGACCAGCCAATTTTGTTGGTGGTGGACGAACATGGCGGTACTGAGGGCTTGGTGACGGCTGCTGATCTGACTGGAGAGATCGTTGGGGATGAGCTGCAGGAAGACACCAAGGAGCCTGATTTGCAGCAGGACGAGGATCAACCTGGGACCTGGTTAGCGGCTGGTGATCTGGAAATCTTTGAATTGAACCGGCAGCTGGAACT
>QCSJ01000011.1 GCA_003211535.1 Synechococcus sp. AG-670-A05
ATGCCTGGTGGTCTGGCAACGCCCGTCTAATTAACCTATCTGGCCGTCTGCTTGGCGCCCACGTGGCGCACGCTGGCCTGATGGTGTTCTGGGCCGGCGCAATGATGCTTTTCGAGGTGAGTCATTTCACCTTCGACAAGCCCATGTACGAACAGGGCTTCATCTGCATGCCCCACGTAGCCACCCTCGGCTACGGCGTGGGCCCCGGCGGTGAGGTCACTGATCTCTTCCCATTCTTTGTGGTCGGTGTTCTGCACCTGATCAGTTCCGCCGTACTTGGCCTCGGTGGTCTGTACCACGCCCTGCGCGGTCCGGAAATTTTGGAGAACTATTCCTCCTTCTTCTCCCAGGACTGGCGTGACAAGAATCAGATGACCAACATTATTGGGTATCACCTGATACTTCTGGGCGTCGGCTGCCTGCTGCTGGTCTTCAAGGCAATGTTTTTCGGCGGCGTCTACGACACCTGGGCTCCCGGCGGCGGTGACGTCCGCATGATTACCAACCCGACACTCGATCCGGGAGTGATCTTCGGTTATCTGACCCGTGCCCCCTTCGGCGGTGAAGGTTGGATTATTGGTGTGAACTCCATGGAGGACATCATCGGTGGCCACATTTGGCTAGGACTGACTTTGATCTTCGGTGGCATCTGGCACGCCATCACTAAGCCCTTCGGCTGGGTGCGTCGCGCCTTCATCTGGAACGGTGAGGCCTACCTGAGCTACAGCCTCGGCGCTCTGAGCTTCATGAGCTTCATCGCCTCGTCCTACATATGGTTCAACAACACCGCCTACCCCTCCGAATTCTGGGGCCCCACAAACGCTGAGGCGTCCCAGGCTCAGAGCTTCACCTTCCTGGTGCGTGACCAGCGCCTCGGAGCCAACATTGGTTCCGCCATGGGCCCCACCGGTCTAGGTAAGTACCTGATGCGTTCGCCAACTGGTGAGATCATTTTCGGTGGAGAAACCATGCGCTTCTGGGATTTCCGTGGTCCCTGGCTGGAGCCCCTGCGTGGCCCCAACGGTCTCAGCCTCGACAAGCTGCAGAATGACATTCAGCCCTGGCAGGTGCGCCGTGCGGCTGAGTACATGACCCACGCTCCCAACGCCTCAATCAACTCTGTGGGAGGCATCATCACCGAGCCCAACTCGGTGAACTACGTGAACCTTCGCCAGTGGCTGGGTGCAACACAGTTCGTGCTCGCCTTCTTCTTCCTGGTTGGTCACCTCTGGCACGCCGGCCGCGCCCGCGCTGCTGCTGCTGGCTTCGAGAAAGGTATCGACCGCAAAGCTGAGCCTGTGCTCGGCATGCCTGACCTCGACTGACCAAACGGTTCAATCACAACGATCGCCATCAACCTCTGCCAAACAGCAGGGGTTTTTTGTTGGCACATAATATCCACCGAATTGAATTGATATTCACTCGATTTCGTGCTTCCCCGATTTCTTAGCCTGTCCTGATCGACGGCGCGGCAGTGAACGAAGGCATCAGCACCCGGGTGATCCACCACGGCGCCAGCTTCGCGGCGGAGACCGGCACGGTGATGCCGCCGATCTTTCCCACCAGCACCTTTGCCCATGGCAACGCGGGCGGATTTGATTACACCCGTTCCGGCAACCCCAACTTCCGCATCCTTGATGGGGTGCTCGCCTCGGTGGAAGGCTGCGCCCACGCCACCGTCTTCGCCTCCGGCGTCAGCGCCATCACCGCTGTAGTCTCCCAACTGAAGCAGGGCGATCTGGTGCTCTGTGAAGAGAACCTCTACGGCTGCACCGTGCGGCTGTTCGAGCAGGTGTTCGCCAAGTTCGGGGTGAAAACGGCTTGGGTTGACTTCACCAAGCCGGCCGCATTGGAACAGATCCAAGCCCAGAAGCCGGCGATGGTATGGCTGGAGAGTCCCACCAACCCTCTGCTCAAAGTTATAGACCTGGATGCGATCTGCGCCATCACCCAACCCCTGGAAATCCCCGTGTTGGTGGACAACACCTTCGCCACCGCCCTGGTGCAGCGACCCCTGGATCTCGGCGCCACCCTCTCGCTCACCAGCACGACCAAATACATCAACGGCCACTCTGATGCCCTCGGCGGAGCGGTCTGCACCAACGATCCCGAGTGGCACCAGAAAATGGTTTTCTCCCAGAAAGCCCTGGGCCTGCAGCCCTCCCCTTTTGATTGCTGGCTGATCACGCGGGGCATCAAAACCCTGCCGCTGCGGCTCAAGCAGCAGATGGCCAATGCCGCGGCCCTGGCCGATCAACTGGCGGGGCACGCCAAGGTGAACTGGGTGCGTTACCCCCACCGCAGCGATCACCCCCAGCATCAGGTGGCGACCCGTCAGATGCGTGCAGGTGGCGCCATCGTGACGGTGAGCTTCAACGCCAGCCAGGAGCAGACCTATGCCCTCTGCAAACAACTGCGCTGGTTCACCATGGCCGAAAGCCTGGGTGGCATCGAAAGCCTGATATGCCACCCCGCCACCATGACCCACGCCGCTGTATCGGACGAGGTGAAGGCCAAGCTGGGCATTGACGATGGCCTGGTGCGCTTCTCGGTGGGCTGTGAAGACCTCGCCGATCTTCAGGCCGATCTGAACCAGGCCCTGGAGCTGCTGGCGTGAGCCCTCGCAATCTGCTCAGCGATCCGGCCTGGCAGGGTTCTGATCTCGGCCATCCCCTACCGGACTCCCCCCATGCGGTGTCTGTGGCGCTGCCGCGCTGGCGTGATGTGGTCGCCTACGAGGAGAAGGATCCGGCCTGCCGCGATGCCCTTAAAACCATTTACCCCCGCTTCGGTTTTCACCCTCTGCTGCAGACGCTGTGCCACCAGGTGGCCATCGAGGGACTGACCGCTTGGCCTTATGCCACAGAATCCGCGGCCCGCGCCGCCAAAGCCCACTGTCGCCTGAAGGCACCGCAGGCCCATACCCAGCTGAGAAGCACTGGGCCTCTGGTGGCTTTGCACACTGATGCCAGTGCAACTCCCCATGCCAAAGCCTTCTGGCAGCACACCGGTCTCGGCGCCTCCTCCCGTCAGGCAGCTGTGGCACTGGGGCTGGAGTCAGCCCCTTCAGCAGCGGAGGCGGAAGCAGCCCGCCGTGCCATTCGAGAGCGGCTGGCTGCCATCCATGGCGTCGACGTCCAACAGATCAGCTTGCATCCGGCGGGCATGGCCGGCCTGCATGCTGCATTGAGAGCCATTCAGACGTTACGTCCAGGTCGGCCCACCCTGCAGCTGGGCTTTCCCTACGTGGATGTGCTCAAACAGCCGCAGGTGGTGTTCCACGGCGGCGAGCTCTTGCAGACCAGCGACCAGGCGGAACTGGCGGCAGCCTTGGAACGGCTCGACCCCGCGGCCGTGATTGTGGAGCTGCCAAGCAATCCGCTGCTGCGCTGTGTGGACCTGCCAGTGGTGAGCGAGATGACGCATTTGCGAGGGATTCCTGTGATCGCGGACGACACCATCGGCACCGGCCTCAACCTTGATGCCCTGGGGCATGTCGACCTGATCTTCACCTCCCTCACCAAGAGCTTTTCCGGCCGCGGGGATGTGATGGCCGGCAGCCTGCTGGTGAGCCCCCACTCCCGCTGGAGCACAGACCTGCTGGAGGCCATCACCCTTCCGGCGCCTTTGGGGGATGGCGACGCCATGGCGCTGGAGCAGGCCAGTCGTGATGTGACCGAACGCGTTCCACGACTGGACCGCCACTGCCTGGAGCTGGCGCAACGGCTTTACCACCACTCTGCGGTGCGCCAGGTTCTACATCCCAAGGACTGCCCAAACTTCAGGGACCTGATGCGCCCTGATGCCGGCCACGGCTGCCTACTCTCCTTTGTTCTCAACGACGCCACCAGGACGCCACAGGTGTTCGATGCCCTGCGAGTGAGCAAGGGTCCCAGCCTGGGAACCCACTTCACCCTGGCCTGCCCTTACACCCAACTGGCCCATTACGACGAGCTGGACTGGGCCGCCGATTGCGGCGTACCGGCCCATCTGCTGCGGGTCTCAGTCGGCCTGGAAGATCCAGATGAGCTCTGGCAACGGTTTGAACGAGCCCTGGAATCCTGAGCGAACAGCCGAGACTCTGAAAAAGCCCTTAACAACAGCGCTGAACGGGGATTCCGATGCCTAGTTTGTTTTCTTCGGGCCCTTCTACTGCCAGCAGCCTTATGTCCCGCATTTACGACGACAACAGCCTCGCCATCGGCAACACCCCGTTGGTGAAACTTAACTGCGTCACCAAGAACTGCAAAGCCACCGTGCTGGCCAAGGTAGAAGGCCGCAACCCGGCCTACAGCGTGAAATGCAGGATCGGCGCCAACATGATCTGGGACGCCGAGAGGAGCGGCAAGCTCACCAAAGATAAGGTGATTGTCGAGCCCACCTCCGGCAACACCGGCATAGCTCTGGCCTTCACAGCGGCGGCCCGCGGTTACAAGCTGATCCTCACGATGCCCGAATCGATGTCGATCGAGCGTCGCCGGATGATGGCCGTTCTCGGCGCTGAGCTGATCCTCACCGAAGCTGCCAAGGGCATGCCGGGCGCCATCGCCAAAGCGAAGGAAATCGCTGAAAGCGATCCCTCCAAGTACTTCATGCCGGGCCAGTTCGACAATCCCGCCAACCCCGAGATCCACTTCAAAACCACCGGTCCAGAGATCTGGAACGACTGCGACGGCGCCATCGATGTGCTGGTGGCCGGCGTTGGCACAGGCGGCACCATCACCGGTGTCTCCCGCTACATCAAGAACGAAGCAGGTAAGGCGATCGAATCCGTCGCCGTGGAGCCCACCAATAGCCCGGTGATCAGCCAGACCATGAAAGGTGAGGCTCTCAAGCCCGGTCCCCACAAGATCCAGGGCATCGGTGCCGGCTTCATTCCCAAGAACCTCGATCTGTCGGTGGTCGACAAGGTTGAGCAGGTCACCAACGAGGAATCTGTCGAGATGGCTCTGCGTCTGGCCAAGGAGGAAGGTCTGCTGGTGGGCATCTCCTGTGGAGCCGCCGCTGCTGCTGCCATTCGCCTGGCAGAGAAGGATGATTACGCCGGCAAAACCATCGTGGTGGTGCTGCCCGACCTGGCCGAGCGTTACCTCTCCTCGGTGATGTTCGCTGAGGTGCCCACCGGCATCATCGAACAACCGGTGGCGGCTTGAGTCGCCCTTAGACCATCAGTCTGTTCAGCCCCTTGGCAACACGGGGCTTTTTGCTGCCATTAATCCCTCACCGGTTCCGCCTGAGACAACACAGCCTCCGGTGAGATCCACATCGCATCGCCGTAGGAGAAAAAGCGATAATCTCCCTTAATGGCTGCCCCATAAAGCGCTAACAACCGTTCACGGCCAATCAAGGCACTCACCAACAACAACAGCGAGCTTTTGGGAAGGTGGAAGTTGGTCAGCAACCCCTGCACCACACGAAACCGATAGCCCGGCTGAATCACAAGGTTGACGGGTCCCGTGAAGGGTTGAAGCACGCCACCATTCCGTTGAGCCGCCCCCTCCAAAGCCCTCACACTGGTGGTGCCCACGGCAATCACCCTGCCCTGGCATTGCTGAATCGCATCGACCACCGATGCACTCACTTCAATCCATTCACTGTGCAGCTCCAGTTGAGTGAGATCTTCCGTGTCCACAGGGCGGAAGGTGCCAAGTCCGACGTGAAGGGTGATGCGTGCCAGCTCGACACCCTTGCGTTGGAGGCTTGCAAGCAGTTCATCGCTGAAATGCAAACCAGCTGTGGGAGCGGCAACCGCTCCAGGCCTTTCGGCGTAGCGAGTCTGATAACGATCGACATCCTTGGGATCGTGCCGATCGATATATGGGGGGAGTGGAACCTCGCCCCATTGGTTCAGGAGAGTCTCAATCGTCTCCGCATCGCGGCAGTCTGTCGGGAACTGAACCAGACGCCCTCTACTGGCTGCATCTTCGTCCAGCACCGTAAGTCTGATGGACGTTCCATCGATCGTAAGCATATCGCCGGGCCGCATGCGTTTTGCCGGTCTTGCCAGACAGAGCCAACGCCCGTCACCGCGCGGCTCCAGCACCAACAGCTCCGATATCCCACCACCCGAGCGACGCACCTTCAGCCTCGCTTTGAGCACCCGGGTGTCGTTCACAACCAGAAGATCACCGGGCTGCAACTCCTCCAGCAGATCCCAGACCAACCCATGCCTGGCAGCCTCGGGCCCATCCGCCGCTGGAGGCACCATCAGCAGGCGAGCACTGTGGCGCGGCTCTAAAGGGGCCTGGGCAATCCGCTCGTGGGGCAGCAGATAGTCGTAACTGCTGAGCTGCAGGTCCCTGGGGTCGGGCACCCCGATCAGAGGGCCAGGCTTTCGGGCCGATGTTCGATCAGCTCGGCCAGATCCTTGAGGAAGGCCGCCCCGTCAGCGCCGTAGATCACTCGGTGATCAGCGGTAAGGTTCACTTGCATCTGTTGTTTTACGGCAATGGAACCATCCTTGCCGGCAACCACGGTAGGGCGGGAAGCGGCCACCGCCAGTATCGCGCCCGTGCCAGGAGGCAGGATCGCATCGAAGCGATCCACACCGAACATGCCCAGATTAGAGAGAGTGAACGTACCGCTGCTGTATTCCTCAGGCTGCAGCTGCTTGCTGCGGGAGCGCTTCACCAGATCCTTCCACTGACGTGACATCTCGTAGAGATCAGTGCGGTCGGCGTTACGAAGCACAGGAGTGATCAGCCCACCGTCCTCCATGGCCACAGCAATGGCCACGTTCACGTCAGCGGGATAGGCCATGCCGGCGGGAGTGGTGGCGGCATTCACCTGCGGGTGGCGCGCCAGGGTGATGGCAACGGCCTTGGCTAGCAGTGCCGTCATCGTGACGCCCTTGGGCTTCACCAACTTGGAGAACGCATCCAGCTTGTCGGTGGTGATGGTGTAACCGACTCGGAAGCAGGGCACAGCCAGGCTAGTTTCCATGTTCCGATTCACCGCCCCTTGGAGGGTGTTGAAGGCAACGGTGTCGCCGGGGCGCCCGAAGCTGTTGCCCGCAGGAGCGCTGGGGGGTATAGCCGCAAGGGCTGCGCTGCTCGAAACAGCAGGGGCCGTTCCCTCGGCAACCCTGGGAACGGAAATGGGCTGACCGGCGGCCTGTTCCACGTCCTCAGCCTGGATGCGGCCGTGGGGGCCACTACCGCGCACGGTGCTGAGATCCACGCCCATCTGGGATGCCAACTTCTTGGCGCGAGGGCTGGCCACCACGCGTCCGTTCGTCACCTGCGGCGCAGGGACAGCCGCGGCAGCGACTGGTTCTGAAGTGGGTGCTGGGGCTGCAGTTGGAGCTGGTGTCGGGGCCGGTGCCTGGGGAGCCGCTGCAGGCGAGGCACTGGGGGCCTTGGCCTGGGCGTCAGGGATCTCCGCTTCGGTCTCCACGATCAGGCCAATTGTTTCACCTACAGGAGCCGTGCTGCCGGCGGGCATCAGCACCGCAGCGAGGTAGCCGTCCTGGAAGGCCTCCACATCCATATCAGCCTTGTCGGACTCTACGACGAGTACCGACTCACCCCGACCAACCTTGTCGCCCGGTTGCTTAAGCCATTCCACGATCTTGCCCTCCGTCATGGTGGAGCTGAGGGCAGGCATGAATATGTCTGTGGTTGCCAAAACCGTCTCCGAGAGGGCAAGTCAGGGGAGTTTACGAGTCAGCTGAATACTGCGTTCAGGCCTCTTCGATCGACTGGATCACGCCGTCCTTGACGACGATGGCCACCTGCATCTTCTGAACCAGGTTGTCGCCAACCTTGATCTCGCAGCTGCTTTCCAACTGACCCTGCTCCACGATCTGATCCATCTCCAGTTCACGCACCTGGGACTGCTGCTGGAGAAGATTGCGCTTTTGTTCTTCAATCTCGGAACGCTTTCCAGCCACCTGCTGCTGGATGTTGGCCACCTGTTCCTGCACACGGGGGTCGAGGGGGTTAGCGCTCTGACGACGCACCTGATCGACAACGTTCTGCCCTTCCTGCTCCAGCTGTGCCAGTTGCTGATCCGCGTTGGCGATACCGTTGCTGATCTCGCGTTCGGCTTCTCCCTTCCAGATGGGCGTCACAACCGCACGCACCGTGATCGGGCGCTTGATCGTGAGGATGGTGCCGTCGGACATGAATCTTTAGGAGATGGCGTCAGCGTCTCAGTGCAGCGCTCTGGGGTCAATCACCGGAGAACCGAACGGTATTCAACGGCCGTAGATCCGCTCGATCACAGCGGCATCGCGGCGGCCGATACGGTCACGCCGCTGCTTCAGGGTCTGGGTCAAGAGGCCGTTTTCGATGCTGAAAGGCTCCACCAGACCAACACCGCACAGCCGCTCATCACCACGGGCCCCAGGCCGCAGCTGCAGCATGCGGTTACAATTTCGCATTAGCAAGGTCAGCAGCGCTGGATCACCCGGTCGTCCGCCGAGGTCCTCTGGCACGGATAAGCCCTGATCCTGAGCCCAGGCACGGATCGGCTCCACCCGGGGTACCAGCAGCGCCCCGAGCTGGCGTTGGTCCTGCCCCACCAGCATCACCTGCTCGATCAGCGGACTGGCCACCAGGGCTTCCTCGAGAGGGCCCGGTTCGATGTTCTCACCACTGCTCAGAACAATGGTGTCCTTGGCCCGCCCGGTGAGCGCCAACGAACCATCAGGCAGCAGCATGCCCAGATCACCGGTGTCGAACCAGCCGGCAGCCGACAGCACCTTGGCACTCCCCTCCGGTTTGCCCAAATACCCCCCCATCACCTGAGGGCCGCGCACCAGCACCCGACCCCGTTCACGAAAGCCCAGCGCTGCCCCCGATTCGGGATCGACGATGCGGAACTCCGTGCCCGGCATCGGCAGACCGGAACTCCCACGGATGTTGCGCCAGGGCCTGCGGCAGCTCACCACAGGACTTGTCTCGGTCAGTCCATAGCCCACCAGCAGCTCAATCCCCACCGCCTCGAAGAAGGCGTCGATGTGGGGAGCAATGGCACCACCCCCGCTGATCGGGTAGGCCAGCTGGCCGCCACTGAGCTGCAACCGCAGCTTCGGCCAGATCAAGGCTGACGCCAAGGCATGCAGAGGCCAGCGCAGGGCTGCCGCGGCAGCAGCAGCCACGCGACCTGAGACTGAGACCGGCTCGAGAGACAGATTGCGGGCCGTCCGCAACGACCTTCGCTGGGCTGCGCTGTTGGCCAGGGCAGCACGCAGCAGCCGCTGACGGGACGGCGGGAAAGTTTTGAGCACATCCTCGAAACCGGCCTGAACCGACTCCCACAACCGCGGCACGGTGGCCATGGCGATCGGTTTCACTCGCGGAAGGTCCTTCTTCAGCTGCTTGATCGTGGTGTAGGTCTGCGTGCAGGCGCAGGACAGGAAGTAGTAGCTAGCGCTGCGCTCGTAGGCATGCCAGATCGGCAGCACACTCAACACCGGTGCGCCCGGCTGCGGATGGGCCACACAGGCCAGGGACTGCATCTGATGCAGAAGATTGGCGTGCGTGAGGGGAACACCCTTGGGCTGACCGGTGGTGCCAGAGGTGTAGAGAACGGTGGCGATGGCCCTGCGGTCATTCCGAGGTGTCAACGTCTGCTGCCCAGCGCCGGATGCGAGAAAGGTCTCCCAGCCGAGAACGCCCTGCCCCGGCTCCCCCTCCAACTGCAGCACCAGTCGCAGCCCTTGCCGCTGCGCCGCCGACAGATTCAGACGACACCACAGATCAGCGTTCTGCACCACGAGTGCGGTGGCGTTGCAGTCCTCAAGGATGTAGCGAAGCTCTTCCACAGGAGCCGCGGCGCCACGCACCGCATCAGCGGCACCGCACCGCATCAAACCCTGATCTGCTACTAGCCAGCGGGGACTGTTCTCCGCAAACAGGGCCACCACATCTCCCTCCTGCACACCCTGTCGGCGGAATGCAGCCGCCGCCGTGGCGATTCGCTTGTCCAGTTCGGCGAAGCTGAAACGCTCCGGATGGGCGGCGTGGGGGGCATCAAGGGCGGTGATAGACCCGTGCCGTGACGCCAGCCAGGACCAGACCGCATCGACCCGCTCCAGAGCTTGAACATGGCCGTGCCGCTGCAGGGCCTCCTGTTCACGGGCCGTGGGCGTCCAGCTTGCAGTCATCCAACATCTGCATCCAATGGCCCAGGCCTATCACGCATCACCGCACCAGACCAGATGGAAGCGGGCAGCCAAGGCATCCCGCAGCAGCGGCTGCACCTCAGCGAGGCTCAACCCGGGGATCCAGTCCACCAGGCGCCCCACCGCTCGACCCGTGAGGCCACAGGGGGTGACCTGATCGAAGCCCGCCAGATCGCAATCGACGTTCAGAGCCAGCCCGTGCTGGGTGATCCAGCGGCGACAGCCCACACCAATGGCCGCCACCTTGCGGTTGTCCAGCCAGAGGCCTGTCAGGCCTGGGAAGCGCTCCCCACGCAGGTCGAGCTGCGCCAGAACATCGATCAGCACCTGCTCCAGCTGGCGCAGGTACCAGTGCAGGTCGGGCTGACGTCGCCGCAGATCCAACACGGGGTAGGCCACGAGCTGACCGGGCAGATGATGGGTCACCTCACCACCACGGTCGATCCGGTGAACAGGCGCCGGCGGTTGGTCCGGGGAGAAATGAAGATGAGCGCTGCTGGCCCCGCGGCCCAGGGTGTAACAAGCCTCGTGCTGCAGAAGCCACACCGCCTCCGGCGCCTCCGGATTCTCTAGAAGACGCTGCTGCCATTGACGTTGATCGGCCCACGCCTGCTCGATCGGCAGGGGCTCGGTGGGCTCAACAAGAATTGCGGAGCCGGGGTGTGCCGAATCGACAGGCGTAACTAGTTTGCCGATATCAACCGGCACAGGAGCGAGGCATGAAGTTGCTGATCCATGGTCGCAACCTAGAGATCACGCCGGCCCTGAGGGATTACACCCAGACCAAACTCGAACGGGCCACCCACCATTTCGGCGATGCCGTCCGCGAAGCGGACGTGCATCTGTCCGTCGCCCGCAATCCCAGGGTTCCGCAGCAGACCGCTGAGGTCACGGTTTTTGCCAATGGCACCGTGATCCGGGCCCAGGAACGCAGCGAAAATCTTTACGCCAGTATCGACCTGGCCGCCGGCAAGCTGGCCCGTCAACTGCGGCGCTGGAAGGAGCGTCATAGCGATCACCACCACAGCCACGGCCACAGCGCCAGCAATACACCGGCCACGGACGCTGTCACCGACGACAGCCAGGTGGAAGGCTCATTGCTGCAGGGCCGTGAAGCCGAGCTCCCCGACCCCGGTGTTCGCCGCAAGTACTTCGCCATGCCGCCGATGAGCCTGGATGAGGCCCGACGACAACTGGATCTGATCGATCACGACTTCTACCTGTTTCGCGACGAAGACAGCGATCAACTCCAGGTGATCTATTGCCGGAACCATGGAGGCTACGGCGTGATTCAGGCTCGAGGCTGAGATCGACTTCTTCCATGGCTGACCCACGGCAGGATCAATCAGACCTGCCCTCCTGTCTGGACCAGGCGGTGCTAGATCCCCTGCTCAGCCTTGAGCAGCTGAACGAACGCTGCGATGCCGGTCGGCAGGAACGGGTGCGTGCGATCTGCACCAGCCTGCGCCAGCTTCCTTTACTGCGGGAACGACTGGGGGGCCAGGGGGGGACGAAGCTGATCGCCGCCATCGGCTTCCCCTTCGGCGCCATTCCCGCAGAACTACGGCTGGCGGAAGCGGCATGGGCTGCTGCCCATGGCGCCGACGAGCTGGACGTTGTGCCGGATTTCAGTGCCTTGGTGAGGGGGGACAGCGATGGTTTTGCCGAGGATTTAGCGGCCATCTCCGGTCTGGGCCTGCCGGTGCGTGTGGTGCTGGACATTGCCCGGTTGCCGGAGGAGCTCCTGGCGATTGCCGTGGAAGCCTCCATCGATGCCGGCGCGGCAGGGGTGCAGAGCGGCAATGGCTTTGGTCCCACCTGCCAGGTTGA
Source organism: Synechococcus sp. AG-670-A05 (assembly GCA_003211535.1). Classification (GTDB taxonomy): domain Bacteria; phylum Cyanobacteriota; class Cyanobacteriia; order PCC-6307; family Cyanobiaceae; genus Parasynechococcus. The sequence goes on from QCSJ01000011.1 coordinate 11,960, forward strand.
GCAGGTGTCGGCTCTAGCAGGGTTGTGCCGCGGCCGTTGCGCCATCAAGGCCGCCGGGGGGATCCATCACCCTGAGCTGGCCCTGGATCTGCTCGAAGCCGGGGCATCTCTGCTGGGCACCAGCAGCGCCCCCGAACTGCTGCAGGCACTCCGTCGACCGATCGCCTGAATGTCCGAGCGCACGCTGGTGGGGTTGGCCCTCAAGGTAGGGCCGCTGGGCGAGCACGATCGGCTTCTCAGCCTGCTCAGCGATGCGGAGGGGGTGACCCGTGTGGCCGTTCCCGGTGCCCGGCGGCCGAAGAGCAGCCTGGCCGCGGCAGCTCCCCTGACCCTGCTGGAACTGCAGGTGGGCGGCCGCAGTGGTATTGCCCGCGTGCGCCAACTGCGGGTGCTTCGGAGCCATGCCGGTCTCGGCCGCCAGCTGGAAACCCTGTCCGCCGCTCAGGCCTTATGTGACCTCTGCCTGCAGCTGGCGAGAGAGGATCCGGTGGATGGACTTCTCGCTACTCTCCAACTGCACCTGGAACGACTTGAGCAGCTCAGCGACTGCCTAGATGAGGTGCTGGCCAGCAGCGTGCAGGGGGCCAGCCATCTGCTAACCCTGGGGGGGTACAGCCTGCCACTGCAGAGCTGCTGCCTCAGCGGTGCTCCCTTGGAACCTCCGATCGGAGAGTGGGAGTGGCGCTGCAGCCTTTTGCCGATGGACGGCTTTGCCATCGATCTACAACCCGGAGCAGCGATGACATTAAATCCCTCGGAGCTGGCACTGCTGCAGCGGCTGCCCAGTGCCGATCTGCCGCGCCGCCGCGATGGAGTGTTGATGGGGCCGCAAGCGGTGTGGCTGCGGTTGCTTGACGTGGTTGAGATCTGGATCCGAACCCATCTGCAACGCGGAAACCCTGCCCTAGCGATGCTACGGGAGTGCGTCACCGCACCGCAGGTAAGCCAACATGGCGCCGATGCAAGAAACAGTTGAGCGGATCCGCAGCCAGCGCTCCTGAGACCAATCGGAAAGGTCTGCAGGCGGTGATCCGTCTGGACGGGTTCCGTCGACTATGGCTAGGGCAGATCTTCTCCCAGCTGGCGGACAAGTTCTACATCGTGTTGATGGTGTTCCTGATCGCCCAGTACTGGGTGAGCAGTGACCCTGTCAGCATTGGTCCGCTGGCGGACATGGCGTCAGCCATCCGCATGGACATCGAAACGCGGGCGGAACGCATCACTCTTCTGGCCACCGGCATCTACGTGGCCAATACGGTTCCCGCCATCTTGCTGGGGATGTTGGCCGGCGTCTGGGCGGATCGCTGGCCCAAGCGCCGGGTGATGGTGGCCTCCAACGCCGTGCGCGCCCTGCTGGTGCTGTTGGCACCGTTCTGCCTGGTGCCGGGCCCATTGTTTCTGGGTCTTAGCTGGGGCTACTGGGCCCTGCTGGTGATGACCTTTTTCGAATCGGTGCTGACCCAGTTCTTTGCACCGGCGGAGCAGGCAGCAATTCCCCTCCTTGTGCCACGGGAGCTGCTGCTGGCTGCCAATTCCCTCTATCAGGCCACCAGCATGGCGGCGACGATCGTGGGCTTCGCCCTGGGGGAACCGATTCTGAGGTTGCTCAATGGCGCCTTTCTCCAACTCGGCCTCGCCGGCGGTGAGTTTCTGCTGCTCCCCTTCTGCTACGGGCTAGCAGCGGTGAGCCTGAGCACGATCCAGATGCAGGAAGCGCCAAGGCAAACAGGGGATGTCGGCATTCTCGAAGAGGTCCGAGAAGGGCTGCAGGTGTTGGTGAAACGCCCCACAGTGCGTCGGGCCATGCGCAACCTGGTGTTGCTCTACAGCCTCCTGGCCGCAATGTACGTACTGGCCATCAGCCTGGCCGGATCGATCAACAGCCTTGGCCCCACCGGCTTCGGCAGCCTGCTGGCAACGAGTGGACTCGGCATGGCCATCGGAGCCGTCCTTACGGCGCAGGTTGGCCACCGGATCAGCCGTCATCACCTTGGAGCCACTGGCCTAGCCAGCATCACCTTCTGCCTGGTGATGCTGGGGCAGTTCCAGGGTCGACTGCTGATAACCCTGTTTCTCTGCACCGTCCTGGGAATCGGGGCAGCGTTGGTGGCAATCCCTGCCCAGACAACCCTGCAGGAGGACACGCCTGAGCGAGAGCGTGGCCGGGTATTCGGACTGCAGAACAACCTGACTAACATCGCCCTGAGTTTGCCGTTGGTGCTGGCCGGGACTCTGGTGAGCAGCGTCGGTCTTGAACCCGTCCTGCTGTTGCTGGCTGCGATGGCCCTCGTGGCGGCAGTGCTCGAACGCCCCTGGAAGCGCTGCTAATTTGCCGGTTCGCCTGAGGAGGGCAGTCACGCTTGGTGCAGATTGCCTGGCTGGGGAAGAAAACACCGTTCTGCGGGAACGTCTCCTACGGCCTCAGCACGACAGAGGCACTGCGTGAGCGGGGGCATCAGACTCACTTCATTCATTTCGATAACCCCCGCAATCCCGAAATCGGCGAGACGTCTTTGCTGGCCAATGATCCGGACGTCAGCCTGCCGTATCTAGTCAAATCGCAGGTCTACACCATTCCCTCACCAGGTGCGCAGCGGGAGCTGCGAGACTCTTTGGAGCGGCTGAAGCCAGACATCGTTCATGCCAGCCTAACCCTCTCCCCGCTGGATTTCCGCCTGCCGGACCTCTGCCAGCAGCTTGGTGTGCCACTAGTGGCCACCTTTCACCCCCCCTTCGATGCAGGGCTGCGCAACATCACCGCCGGTACCCAGCAGCTCACTTATCAGCTCTATTCCCCTGCCCTAGCTCGCTTTGACCGGGTGATCGTGTTCTCTCAGCTGCAGGCCGATGTGCTGGTCCGCCTCGGTGTGCCGGAGCAGCGTCTGGTGGTGATTCCCAATGGTGTGGACACGGAATGCTGGGCCCCCGCCACCCCGGGCGCCAGCACTCCGACCCTTCAACGGGTGCGCGAACGGCTTGGTTCCCAGCGGATCTTTCTGTACATGGGACGGCTAGCCACTGAGAAAAACGTCGAAGCGCTGTTGCAGGCCTGGCGACTCACCTCACCTGTCGGATGCCGATTGGTGATCGTGGGCGACGGCCCCCTGCGCAGCGGATTGATGAACCAGTTCGGCAATGCTGATGTGCTGTGGTGGGGCTATGAACCCGATCTGGAAACCCGGGTGGCGCTGCTGCAGTGCGCCGAGGTCTTCGTTCTGCCCAGCCTCGTCGAGGGGTTGTCCCTTGCGTTGCTGGAAGCCATGGCCAGCGGCACCGCCTGCGTGGCCACCGATGCCGGTGCCGATGGGGAGGTGCTGGAGGGTGGAGCAGGGATCGTTCTGAGCACCCAGGGGGTCACCACCCAGCTCCGCACCCTCTTGCCTGTGCTGCGTGATCAGCCTGTGCTCACCGCAGAGCTGGGGCGACGGGCCCGCCAGCGAGCCCTGGAGCGGTACACGATCAGCCGAAACATCGACGCCATCGAAGCGCTCTACGGCTCTCTGGTCCATACCAGTCAACAAGCGGCCTGAGTCAGGCCAGTCCTCTGCTTCGTTCGGCAGCGGCAATGACCGCCTCCATGAAGGCGGATCGGGCTCCAGCTCGTTCCAGAGCCCGCACTCCCGCAATGGTGGTGCCGCCGGGGGACGTCACCATGTCTTTCAGCGTGGCGGGATGAAGCTGCCGCTGATCCAACAACGCAGCCGTTCCAGCCAAAGTGCGATGGGCCAGCCGATGGGCCAGATCCCGCGGCAGACCAGCCGCCACCGCACCATCCGCCATCGCTTCCGCCATCATTGCCACAAAGGCCGGGCCTGAGGAGGTGAGGGCAAGAAAGGCATCAAGCTTCGCTTCAGGCAGCTCCAGCACCTCACTGACGCCGGCGAACAACGCACGCACTTGGAGCTTCTGCTCAGAGCTGAGCGCCTCTCCCCAGGCCAAGGCCGTCAGGCCTTCCCCCACAAGGGCTGGAGTATTCGGCACCGCGCGCACCACACGATGCCCAGGGAACAGGCGCTGCAAGCGAGCCAGACTGACACCGGCCAGAACCGACACCAGCAGGGGGTGGTTGTCGACGGTGGGTGCGGCCGCAGCGATCCTGTCTATCTGCTGCGGTTTGATGGCCAGCAACTGCACTGGAGCAGACCAGACCTGCTGCGCCTCGGAGCGGTCCGACGGGTGGATTGACACGGCCTCAAAGGCCCCCTGGCGCAAACTCTCGGCAGTGGCAGCCGTCCCAACAACCGCCAGCACCTGATCGGCCGAGCACGCCTTGCTGCTCAACAGTGGTTCCACCAGGGCCTGGGCCATCTGGCCCAGGCCGATCACACCGAGGGAAGGAACCACAGGAGGGGAATCAAAGGGCTGTGGCGCCCCAGGCGGGGGACGGAGCCGCCGCGGCTTCCTGCTGTTGCTCTACTTCCGCATCACGGCTAACCACCGTGGGGGTGGAGGCCTCGTCGTGGCTGGTGTTGGTAACGGTGACGCAACTGGGGGCAAAAAGGAAGATGCTTTCACCCACCCGCTCCTGGTGACCGTCGATGGCGAAGGTGCCACCGGCCACGAAATCCACCGCACGCTGAGCCTGGTCGGGCTCCATCATTGTGAGATTGAGGATGACGGTCTTACGCTCACGAAGAGCCTGAATTGCCCGGGGCATTTCATCGAAGCTGCGGGGCTCCATCAGATTCACTTCGGCGGCGGCGGTGCTGATGCCTGGCATGCCGATCACGTTGGAGGCAGAGAAGTTATCGCCCAGATCGAAGGGGTTGCTGTCGCCGATGGTGGCCAGAGCACCACCATCAGAGTGGCTGGCCCGCTGATCCTGGGCGGGCTGATCATCGTCGTAAACCAGATCATCAAGATCGCCATCGAGGTAGTCGTCACCAGCGACGACGGCACGCAGGCGGGAAATCAGCGACACCTTGAAACTCCTTTCGGGCTGAGACGTAAGGGGGAAGTCCTCGCGTCGGGACCACCCTGTCCTTGAATAACGTTTAAGCGAGGTCTCAGCAAGTCATCAAGCAGCTGGTGATGCTGATGGCCGAGGTCCAAAGAGCACTGATCCAAGGCGCAGCCAGGTGCTGCCCGCTGCGAGCGCTTCATGCCAGTCGCCACTCATCCCCATCGAGCACTCGCCCAGCTCCAGATGATCGGCCAGCTCACGGCATTCCCTGAACAGGGCCTGTCGCTCGTCTGCTTCGCAGCCCATCGGGGCCATGGTCATCAGGCCAACTACGGTCATCGATGGCAGAGATCGCAGCTCCGACCAAGCCAACAGCAGCTCTTCACGCAGTAAGCCGCCTTTGTTGGCATCGGGTCGCAGCTTCACCTGCAGCAGCACCTCCGGCCTTTGCGCTTCCTCGCCGGCGATCCGCGACAGCCGCTGCGCCAGAGCCAGGGAGTCCACGGAATGAATCACCGGAAAGGCACGCACCACAGATCGCACCTTGTTGCTCTGCAATCGGCCGATGAAATGCCATCGCAAGGACAGATCCGCCAACAACTCCTGCTTCGGAAGTGCTTCCTGCAAACGACTTTCACCGAAGTCCCGCTGGCCGCTCTCCGCCAGCGCACGGATCGCCTCAGCAGGTTGCCCCTTGCTGACGGCGAGCAGCCGAGCCGTGGCCGGCAACTCCGCCTGCAGAGCGGTCCAGCGATCAAAGAGGGGGGCTGACAAGGCTCAGTCGTCAGATGAAGGTTTGATCAAACAGCTGCCTCCAGTTTTCGAGCTCCTCGGAACCGGCACGTTGGCAGCGCTGCAGATTGACGTCGGCATGATGACGGGCATCCCCATAGGGAATCACCTCGAACTGCGCCCCGCGGGGCTGCAGGGTCACCAGAAAGAACATGCGCTGGGCGTACAGCGTGGCGTAGATGTCCCGACCTTCACCGGCCGGTGCCACCCGGTACAACATTCCGAAGGTGGGGTGGTTGAGATAGCGCTCGGCAGCCATTGATGCAGCCTCCATCACAAAGCACCGTACCGAGTCCTCAGACCCAGAACGGCCAAGAGGAACAGCAAAGCCAGCGCATTCAGCAGCGGAGCCGGCCGCTCGTCCGGGAGCCGGAAGCCTGCAGGACCGGAGACCAAGCCGCCGCGAGCCACCAGAGCATCGGCTCCCTGTTCCGCCCGCAGAAGGATGTTGGCCAGCAGCCGTTCCCCTACGGCCAGCACAAGCCCAAAGGATGCCTTGAACCCAAGTCGCCGCAGGTTGACGGCCCGACTGGCCAGGGAACGCAGCAGATTCTGCAATTCCTCCTGCACTAAAGGCAGGAAACGCAAAGCCAGCAACAGCTGAAACCCCAACCGTTCCATCGGCAGGCCGAGACGGTTCAGGGGTGCCAGCCACCAACTCAGGGCCCACACAAGGTCCTCAGGCGGGGTGCTGATCAACACCAGATTGACGCTGTGAATCACAGTGAAGATCAGAGTGGACGTGCGCAGTCCCAGCAGCAGCGAGGCCCGGTCCACCGAGAGCGGTCCCAGCTCGAACACAACCCAGGACGGGCCCTGGGGCAGGGCATCCGGCAGTTCCTGAGGATCACGCAACGCCAACGCCGCGGGCGGATCAGCAGCAGGCAGCAGCATCGAAAGGGTGCCGACCGCCAGAGCCAGCAGCGCCAGTACCACCAGGGAACGCCACCAGATCCTGCGGGGCAGGCCACTGATCAGGGTGAGCAGGAGCAGGCCCAGCACCAACGCAACACGCCACAACGGTCCCGCCAGTACTGGGGTGAGCAGAAAAACCAGGGACCAGGCCAGCTTCAGGCGGGCATCCAGGCGACGCAGCCAGCCCTCGCGCCCGTCAACGAACTGCCCCATCGGGATCTGCCGCAGCCAGTCCATTGCTCAACTCTGGCGGTTCTGATGGCTCACCATGTCCCGTTCAGCATCGCGCTGCTGCTTGCCACGCCAGTACAACTTCACAGGGGTGCCATCGAAACCGAGGCCCTCCCGGATCTGACGCTCGACATAGCGGCGGTAGGTGTCACCGAAGAGCTTCGGGTCGTTGACGAACAGCGTAAAGCTGGGGGGCCTGCTTGCCACCTGGGTGCCGTAATACAGACGCCCTTGGCGGCCGCCGCGGGTGGTGGGGGGGGCTGCGCCAGCTCAGGGCCTCCTTTAGCACCTCGTTAACAACGGAAGTGCTGACGCGCCGGCGATGCTGCTCCACCGCCAGGGATGCCAAGGCAAAAATGCTGTCCACCCGCTGACCGGTGAGGGCCGACGTGAACAGCATCGGTGCCCAGTCGAGGAAATACAACTTGGCGCGGAGATCCTTCTCCATGGCAGTCATGGTGTAGCTGTCCTTCTCCACGGCATCCCACTTGTTCACCACCACCACACAGGCGCGACCGTCCTCCTCGATCCGCCCCGCCAGTCGCTGATCCTGTTCGGTGACGCCATCGAGGGCATCGATCACCAGCACGCAGACGTCACTGCGATCAATCGCTTTGAAACTGCGGTTGATGCCGAAGAATTCAGGCCCGTAGTTGACACTCCGCCGCCGGCGGATTCCCGCGGTGTCGACCAGCCGCCAGGGACGGTTTTCGCGAACGATATTCGTGTCAATGGTGTCCCGGGTGGTGCCGCGAATGGGGCTCACGATCGCCCGCTGCTCACCACAGATGGCATTGAGCAGGCTAGATTTGCCGACGTTCGGTCGACCGATAATTGCCAACTGGATCGGCTCTTCCTTGTCCCGCTCCTGGTCTTTAGGGGGCAGAAAGGTCAGCACCTGATCCAAAAGATCCCCGGTGCCAACACCATGGATGGCGGAGATCGGATGGGGTTCTCCCAGACCAAGGCTCCAGAATTCAGCCGCCATCGCCAGACCTTGCTCCGGCGACTCGCATTTGTTGACAGCCAGCAGGGTCGGGCAAGGACTTCTGCGCAGGAACTCCGCGATGGATTCATCCGCGGCCGTTATGCCCTGCTGGCCATCAACGATCACCACCGCGACGCTGGCTTCCCCCATGGCAAGAGCCGCCTGCTCGCGGATCTCCGGCAGAAATTCGCTGTCGTCATCGAACACCAGACCGCCGGTGTCGACTACTTTGAATTCACGGTCTCCCCAGTAACCATCCTGGTAGGTGCGGTCACGGGTTACGCCGGGCTCGTCATGCACAATAGCCTCGCGGCTGCGGCACAACCGGTTAACCAGGGTCGACTTACCGACATTGGGGCGTCCGATGATCGCAACGACAGGACGCGCCAAGAGGTGGAGCTTCGATCAATCCTTGACCCTACAGACCCGGTGTCAAGGAGCGGTTCAAGCCACTGGCAGGTCGCCGGGATGTCCGGCGACAGGATCGAGGGGCACCGGCCGCTGGGGAGCCAGCGGACCCTGCTCCACCAGCGGAGCTTCCCTCTGAGCCAGCCAGGCCAGCAACCAGCTCACGGCGGTGGCACGCCGGGTCCGTCGCGGATAGAGCTCACCTATGCGGTAACCCTGAAACTGCAGTTGCTGCTTCAGCAATTGCTTGTGCCGCTTCGGGATCGATCGGGTCAGACGCACCGAGGCGGGTCGTTCAGCAATCACCTGCGGCCCCTGAGGGAAAGCCTCCACCCAGTCGCGGGCTGTCTCAGGACCAGCGCTCCAAACACCGTCTGAGTCGATGTAACCCAGACGCTCCCAGATCCGCTCACAGACGAAACGGTCGCTGCAACGGTCCTCAAGGATCTGCAGGAGCAATGCCCGGCTTAGGGGCCAGAGGTTGGTCACATGAGTCGGCAGCATGGTGATCATGCTCGCCTCCGTTCCACTGGAGCTTTCCGGGTCCGGCACAGCGCGGCGGCTGGAGTGCCGCGTGCTGCAGTCCCCCCTAGCCGGTGTCAGCGACCGGGTGTTCCGGCATCTGGTGCGCCGCTGGGCGCCGGATGCGCTGCTGTTCACCGAGATGGTGAATGCCACCAGCCTTGAGCTGGGCTTCGGGCGCGGCAAGGTGGAAGAGCTCAGCGAAGAGCAGGGGCCGATCGGCGTGCAGCTATTCGATCACCGTCCTTGCGCCATGGCTGAAGCGGCCCGCCGGGCGGAAGACGCTGGGGCGTTCCTGATCGACATCAACATGGGTTGCCCGGTGCGCAAGATCGCCCGCAAGGGCGGAGGATCCGGACTGATCCGCAATCCCGATCTCGCCAGCCGGATCATCGAGGCCGTAGCCCGTGCCGTGCGGTTGCCCGTCACGGTGAAGACACGACTCGGCTGGTGCGGCAGTGACGCCGACCCTCAGACCTGGTGCCGGCAATTGCAGGATGCCGGTGCGCAGTTGCTCACCCTGCACGGGCGAACTCGCGAACAGGGGTTCAAGGGCAAAGCTGACTGGGCTGCCATCGCCGCGGTCAAGCAGACCCTCACGATCCCCGTGATTGCCAACGGTGACATCAACACGCCTGAGGATGCCCAGCGCTGCCTGACCGAGACCGGCGCCGATGGCGTCATGGTGGGTCGCGGAACCATGGGAGCCCCCTGGCTAGTGGGGCAGATCGATGCGGCGCTCAAGGGCCTGTCGGTCCCTGCCACCCCTGGCCCCGCAGCTCGCCTAGCCCTGGCCCGGGAGCAGCTACTGGCACTAGTGGAGGCCCGCGGTGACCAAGGACTGCTGATCGCCAGAAAGCACATGGGCTGGACCTGCACTGGCTTCCCAGGAGCGCCGCAGTTGCGCCATGCCCTGATGCGCGCCTTAACCCCGCAGGAAGCCCTAGCCTTGTTGGACAATCAACGCTTGGCCCTGGAGTGAGCCTGTTGCTGCTGCTCTGGCCTCTGGCGTTAACCCAGCGACCGGAGGCGGAGTCTCCGCTCTGGGCCCGACGCAGCTTGATCCTATTGATCAGCGGCCTGACCCTTCGTTATCTCTACTGGCGCTGCACCGCCAGCCTTAATCTGGACAGCCCTTTGTCCGCCGGCCTCAGCGGCCTGTTACTGCTGGCGGAGAGCTGGTTGCTGATCACCGGTCTGCTACCGCTATGGCTGGCCTGGCGCCGCTTCCCCGATCGACGCCTGGAAGTCCAGACACGCAATCAGGACTGGCAGGCCTCGAACTGGAGGCCCCATGTGGACGTCCTGGTGCCCACATGCGGCGAGCCGCTGGCGGTGCTGCAGCGCTCGCTTCTCGGCTGCAGGCAGCAGAGCTATCCCCACACCACCATCTGGGTGCTCGATGACAGTGGCCGTAGAGAGGTGAGGCAACTGGCCAAGCGACTGGGCTGCCGCTATCGGCATCGTCCCGTACGACGGAATGCCAAGGCAGGCAACCTCAATGCCGGCCTCCGTTGCTGTCATGGCGAGCTGGTAGCCGTGTTCGATGCGGACTTCATCCCCCAGCATCGCTTCCTGGAACGCAGCATCGGCTTTCTGCTGGAGCCCGACGTGTCGCTGCTGCAGACACCGCAGTCGTTCATAAACGCCGATCCGGTGATGCGCAACCTGCATATGGAATCGTGGCTCTTGCCGGATGAGGAGAGCTTCTACAGCTGGATCGAACCGGTGCGGGACGGCTGGGGGGCCGTGGTCTGTGCCGGCACCGCTTTCATCGTGCGCCGACGCGCCCTCGATCAGGTGGGTGGCTTCGTTGAGGGTGCTCTTTCGGAAGACTTCGTCACCGGCATCGCCTTGCGAGAACAAGGCTGGAGGTTGCTTTACCTGCAGCAGAAACTCAGTGCTGGACTCGCCGCAGAATCCATGGAGGACTTTGTGCGGCAGCGGCAACGTTGGGCCAACGGCACCCTGCAGAGCCTGCGCTTGCCCCAGGGGCCTCTGCGAGCACACGGCCTCAGCCTGGGCCAACGACTTGCATATCTTGAAGGCGTGGTCCACTGGCTGAACAACCTGCCCAGGTTGATGCTGATGCTGATGCCGCTGAGCTACGGCCTGCTTGGCATTGCACCCATTCTTTTGAACCAGCAGGCGATCATCGAATTGATCCTGCCTCTATGGGGCACGGTGCTGCTCAGCGTCGGCTGGCTGAACCGCAACAGCCGCTCAGCCCTGCTGACTGAACTGACCAGCTGGGTGCTCACAGTTCCGCTGGTGGCGACCCTGATCAGCCACATGTTCGGATCCTCCATGGGTTTCCGGGTCACCCCCAAGCATCGCCAGCCGTCCCAGGGGGGATGGGCCTGGTTTCTGGCGCTTCCCCTGATCCTGCTCAGCCTGTTCAACCTGGCGAATCTGCTATCGCTGGTCCAAAAGCTGATGCTTCAGGGCTGGGGCGAACTCGGGCCACTGCAGCTGGGGCTGGTCTGGGCCGTTCTCAATCTGCTGGGCACCCTGGTGGCCCTGCGCGCTTGCTGGGACCCGCCCCAGTGGGATCCCTCACCCTGGCTCAGCATGAATCACCCCGCCGAGCTGACCGCTGCCGAAGGTCATCGCCATCCGTGCCGGATCACCGCCATCAGCGAGAACGGCGTTGAGCTGGCCTTCGCCACGGAGCTCCCGCCCCTGGTGGCCACCAGTCAGCTGAGTTGGAGTGCCGAAGTACTTACTCTGCCGGTCGTGTTGCGGCAAACACAACAGCACCGGGCGGCTTTTGACTGGGGAGACCTTAGTCAGCGGCAGGAGCACAGCCTCATTCGCTGGTTGTTCTGCAGCGATGGGATCTGGCCGGAACGGCAGCCGAAGCCAGAGCTACTCGGACTAACAATGTTGTGTCGCGGTTTGTTGCTGGGACGTCCATCCATCGGCCCTTTTCAGAGATGTCTCGTCACAAGACGGAACCGTGGACCCATACGACAGATGGACGGGAGTCCACAAGAGAGATTTAGCTATATACAAGCCATAGAGACCCTGTACCCATGACAGTCGTCGCCATCGTGGACACTGGAATCAATCTTCAGCATGTTGATTTTCAGAATAAACTCTGGATAAATCCGTTTGAAATAGCCGGCAACGGTGTCGACGACGACGACAATGGAGTCGTTGATGATATTCACGGTTACGACGTAATCACAGGTCAAGCTCTTTCAAGGGTTGAAGACCCTGAGGGTCACGGCACTCACGTCGCGGGAATCGTTACGACGACCTCACCCGGGGCTGAAATCATGGGAGTTCGACTGCTAGATGCCAGCGGTGGCGGCAGCCTCTCTGATGCAATCGATGCTTGGAGCTACGCACTAATTCATGGGGCACAAGTTATTAACAACAGCTGGGGAGCTCTTGGCGTCAAGCCATCAAACGTTGAATTTCTCAAAGAAGTGATTGCCATCGGTGAAGAGGAGTTTGACGCGGTGTTCATTGCAGCCGCTGGCAATGAATCCACAAATACCGACCGCGTACCCAATACTCCGTCCAACGCGCCAGGAATGATCTCAATTGGAGCTTCTACCAGAAAAGGTAATCCGGCCAGATTTTCCAACTACGGCCAAACAACCGTGGACATTTTCGCTCCTGGCGTCAACATTCTCAGCGCTGACGCATTTTCAACCACAGGAAGGCTCCGGCTCAGCGGGACCTCCATGGCGTCTCCTGTTGTCGCCGGGGCTGCAGCCACTCTCCTCGATCGCCAGCCCTTGGCCACGCCAGCAACGATCAAGCAGCAAATCCTCCAGAATGTTGTGCCAAGACGTCGGCTGACGTCATTGTCAGTAACGGGTGGAGTTCTATCCAATGAATTCACAGCACCATTCACCAGATCACTACGTCAAAACAAAAAGATGAACTCAACCAACCCAAATTCCATTAATGAGGGTACGAATCCAGATACAGGCACAGCAACGTCTAAGAAATCATCTCCAGGCAAGAAAAACTTCAAGAAAATCATCTGCATCTTGGACCAACCGCTTAAAGATGAGAAAATGGATATTTGGAACGAATTAATTGCCGAGCCTTACACTAAAAAAGTCGCTTGGCCGGAGGCTTTTAGCGACCGAATCTGCGTCTTAACAGTTCGCAAACGCCACCGAGGCAAATCTGATCGGAAAGATGTCATCAGATCCATGCGTTCATCCGGACATTTCGAGTCAGTCGAGTGGGATCGCAAAATTGGCATCACCACCATGAGTTCTGACTCACATAACAGCGACCTTGGCTCTTCGACAGCAACAATTCCGACAATTACCGACCCAAACTTCTCTTTGATCTGAGATCAAGGCAAGACGTCTGGCCAAGCCTGACGTATCAATAGCAATGAAAAATATGGCCTCGACGAGGCCATTACATTTTCAGCATTTTCGATAGTTTGGTTGTGCCAACCAACTCTTTCTGCAAAAAGGGAGCTTTTTAGGAGGTTCTTCTCGTCCAGAAGTCCCCTCACCCATCTCCAACGATGACCGAGTTTCATCAATGCGAGAACACGAGACCGCCGTGCTGCTTCAGCAAGTTCTGAAGCAAGGTCGTCAGGTCGATCTGGGCATGGCATCACGAGAATCTGGTCCTGTTGCAGCGCGAGGGGCCAGGATGCCGCTGCGGCAGCAGCAGAAATGGCTGTGATGCCGGGGATCACCCGCGTGGGGCAATCGGGATGCCGCTGCTTCAGCGCCAGCAGGACATAACTGCCAGTAGCGAACAGGGAGGCATCTCCCTCACAGAGCAGTACCACCGCCTGCCCACCGCTCACTTCAGCGGCGAGGACATCCGCCGCTCGGTACCAGGCCTCTTGCCGGGGAGCCGCCGCCGCCGCCATGGGAAACAGCAAGGGAAGCTGCCGCTGCTGCGGACGGATCCACCGGGACGCAATGGTGGCAGCCATGCTGGCTGCCCCCTCGCGAGCAACCGGTGTCGCCACCACATCGGCCTGCTCGATCGCGCGAATGGCCGCGATCGTCAACAACTCGGGATCGCCGGGGCCAACTCCTACCAGCGTGAGTCCGGGAGGAACGGGCGGGTTGATGATGGACAGCGGAACGGTCCTCCGGAAGGCGGAAATGAGTCGTCTCAGCATCTTTCCAGACCACTGCGATGGCGATGGAGAAGCGCCCACGCCGATGCTGGTCTGCAATGACCCGGTCTCGATCCAGGCTGAACTGGCCCAACGGGGCATCAGCCTTGAGCGGTGGCCTGTGGCCCACGCCCTGCCCCCAAGGGCAGACCAGAGCACGATCCTGGCGACCTATGCCAACGAGGTGGCCAGGGTCCAAGGGAATGGCGACTATGAAACGGTGGATACCATTCGAATGACGCCGGATCACCCGGACCGCGTCGACCTCCGCAGCAAATTCCTGTCGGAGCACACCCATTTCGAAGACGAGGTGCGCTTCTTCGTGGAAGGCCAGGGGCTGTTCTCACTGCACATCGCCGGGGAGGTGCTGGTGGCGCTGTGTGAGCGCGGTGACCTGATCAGCGTCCCGGCTGGGACCCGCCACTGGTTCGACATGGGAGCAACCCCATCGTTCTGTGCCCTGCGCTTCTTCAACAACAGCGAGGGCTGGGTGGCGAACTTCACGGGCGACTCCATCGCAGATCACTTTCCACGCCTCGACTGAACGATGGATTGCCCCGTTGCCATTAGATTGATAATGATGAGGCTGACTCTGATCGCGCCAACCGTGGCTGCAGAGCTCATGGCACCGGAGACGATCCGAAAGGTGGCGCGCCTCGAGCTGGCCCGCAGCATCCGCGCCTTTGCTGCCAGTTCGCTGGCCAATGGCGAGTGCCTGGTGCGCGACGGTCAACTTTCCAAAGAGCGGCCAAACAAGCCACTGCCATTGCCCTAAAGGTGATGGGCATCAGAACTGCTGTGCTGGGGAACCCCCAGTTCCAAAAGGTAGCCAAACTGCTGCGTGCCGAGCTGAAGGACAGCTGCTCCCTGAGCTCACTCGACGACAAGACCGCCCGTCAATTGGTTCAGGATGAGCTCTAAGAAAAAGGAGTTAATTGGGATGTTCTCGGGCTGGGGAATGAGCTGGGGAGGCTGGATCGACAACCGCCGCGGCGAATGGTGGTTGATGGCCCAACTGCTGTTGATAACGGCACACCTGCTGCCGCCCTGGCCAGCACCGGTCGACTTGGGGTTAAACACCTGGCCACTATCCATTTTCATGGTCGGGGTGCTGCTGTTGCTGGGCGGTTTGGTGATGGCAGCCCAGGCCTTTGCCGCCCTCGGCAGCAGCCTGTCTCCGTTACCGGCAGCCAAGAAGGGGAACCGCCTGATCTGCAAAGGGCCCTACCAACGATGCCGGCACCCGATTTATCAGGCAGTGCTGCTGTGTTCCCTGGGGGTGGTGCTTGCCTTGGGAAGCCTGCTGCATCTGCTGCTTCTACTGGTGCTGGTGGCTGTGCTGGGAGGCAAAGCACGCCGGGAGGAAGGTTCTTTGCTCCAGCTCCATCCGAACTACGCGGCTTACCGGTCCTTAACCCCTGCCATCGCTGCAGGTTTGCCATGGCTCGACTGGCGTGAATGATCTGGAACGATCAACTGTTCTCCCTGTGCTGAAATACCACCACCTTTTTGGGGATTGTGAGTCAACCTTCGCGCCGCAAAGGAATTATTTTGGCCGGGGGCACTGGCACGCGTTTGCACCCGATCACCCAGGCAGTCAGCAAGCAACTGCTGCCGGTGTACGACAAGCCTATGATCTATTACCCGCTTAGCACCTTGATGCTGGCGGGTATTCGTGAGGTGTTGATCATCACCACCCCCCACGATCAGGAGGCATTTCAGCGATTGCTTGGAGATGGTAACCGCTGGGGAATGACCATCGAATACGCCGTCCAGCCCAGCCCGGACGGGTTGGCTCAGGCTTTCATTATTGGAGCTGAGTTTCTGGATGGAGCACCCACAGCCCTGGTGTTGGGGGACAACCTGTTCCACGGTCACGACTTGGTGCCGCAGTTGGTTAGGAGCGATGGGCGGGACAAAGGTGCGACGGTTTTTGCTTATCCAGTAAGCGACCCTGAGCGCTATGGCGTTGCGGAATTCGATGCCGATGGACGTGTGCTGAGTATTGAAGAGAAGCCCCAGCAGCCGAAAAGTCGCTATGCCGTAACGGGACTTTATTTCTATGACTCCACGGTGGTGGATCGAGCCCGACAGGTGCAGCCCTCAGCCCGCGGTGAGATTGAAATCACTGATCTTAATCAGATGTATCTGGATGACGGCCAACTCAAGGTGGAATTGATGGGACGTGGAATGGCCTGGCTCGACACTGGCACCTGCGACTCCCTCAACGATGCCGGTGGCTACATCCGCACGCTGGAGCACCGCCAGGGCCTCAAGGTGGGCTGCCCGGAAGAGGTGGCCTGGCGTCAGGATTGGATTACCGGTGCGCAACTGGAGTCCCTGGCGCGGCCCCTGAAGAAGAGTGGCTACGGCACATACCTATTGCAGTTGCTCGAGGAAAGCCTCAGTGATCACGCAGCCTTGCAGAGCAGCCTGGAGGTGCCGGCACATGCAGGTTGATCAGCTGCAGTGCCCTCAAGGGATGATCATCAAAGGGCCCTTGCTGATCAGCCCACAGGCCTTCGGCGATGAGCGAGGCTGGTTTTATGAAAGCTGGAATCAGCGCAAATTTGATCGGGCCATGGGAGAGGCGGTGGTGTTTTCCCAGGACAATCACTCTCGCTCTGTGCAAGGGGTTATGCGGGGACTTCATTACCAACTCTCCCCGGAGCCTCAGGCCAAGCTGGTGCGAGCCAGCATCGGTGAGATTTTTGATGTGGCAGTTGACATCCGCCAGGGTTCAGCCACATACGGGCGGTGGGTGGGTGCCCACTTGAGTGCGGAAAACAAGCAGCAGCTATGGGTGCCAGAGGGCTTTGCCCATGGATTTCTGACCCTGAGCGCCGTGGCTGAAGTGCAGTACAAGGCCAGGGGTTTCTGGAACAAGGCCTGCGAACGCGCCATCCGCTGGGACGACACAACGATCGGCATCCAATGGCCCTTAGATCAGCTCGGAAGAGCTGAACTGAGCCTGTCGGGCAAGGATGCAGACGCCCCGACGCTGGATCAAGCCAAGGCAGCTGGAGAGATCTTCCAATGAAGGTGCTGCTCACCGGTGCAGCGGGACAGCTGGGCCAGGCTTTGAGCGCAGCGGCCCCGGATTGGATGGAGCTGCTTCCCAGCTGCCGCGACGGTAGGAACGGTCTGTTGGCCCTCGATCTTTCCGACGCCACTGCGTGCAGAAAGGCAGTGGAGGAACACCGCCCCGACTGGGTGCTGAATGCCGGTGCTTACACCGCCGTTGACAAGGCAGAAGCAGAGCCGGAGCTGGCACATGCCGTGAATGGAGGTGCCCCACGTGCTTTGGCGGACGCGATCCGCGAGCACGGCGGCAGAATGTTGCAGCTGAGCACCGATTTTGTATTCAACGGTCGGCAGGGATCGCCCTACCGGGTGGGTCAAAGCCGTGATCCATTGGGGGTTTACGGCGCCAGCAAAGCCAGCGGTGAAGAGGCTGTGGAGGAGCTGCTTGGTACCAGTGGCCAAGGGGTGGTGCTGCGTACCAGCTGGGTGATGGGTCCTGTGGGCAAAAACTTTGCGCTCACGATGCTGCGGCTGCATCGCGACAAAGAGGCGTTGGGGGTGGTGGCCGATCAAGTGGGCTGCCCGAGCAGCACCTTGAACCTGGCCAAGGCTTGCTGGAGGGTGATCAGTGGCAGCAGCGAAGGAATGCCCCCCCCCCTGTTGCATTGGTGTGATGGTGGTGCCGCCAGTTGGTACGACGTATCGGTAGCGGTGGGTGAGCTGGCTGTGGAGCTGGGCCTACTGAAAAGTGCCGCCAAGGTCAATCCAATCAGCACCGCCGACTACCCAACCCCAGCAACCCGGCCGGGCTATTCGCTTCTGGATTGCCAGGGCAGCCGAGCGGCGCTGAAGCTCGAGGCCCAGCCCTGGCGTGCAGCCCTCAGGGATGTGCTGCAGGCCATCCCCACGAACCCTTGATAACGATGACCAACTCAATGCCGACTGCTGCAGAACTACTGGGATCTCGCCGGCGGGTCCTGGTGACCGGTGGAGCCGGCTTCATCGGTGGGGCAGTTGTCCGCCGCCTGCTACGCGATACCGACGCCACAGTGTTCAATCTCGACAAGATGGGCTATGCCAGCGATCTGACGTCGATTGAGGAGGTGCTGACGAGCCTCAACGATGGAGCAGATGAGCGCCATGTCCTGCAAAAGCTGGATCTTGTCGACGCAAAGGCCGTGAGAGAAGCAGTGCAAAAGGCGGATCCCGATCTGGTGATGCACCTGGCAGCCGAAAGTCATGTGGATCGATCGATTACAGGCCCTGGTGTATTCATCGAGAGCAATGTGACCGGGACCTACAACCTGCTGCAAGCGGTCAGGGAGCATGTCGATGGATTAAGTGGAGAACGACGAGACAACTTCCGGCTGCATCACATCAGCACCGATGAGGTGTTCGGCTCTCTCGGGGGAGAAGGTCGCTTTTCTGAAACAACCCCCTATGACCCACGGAGTCCGTATTCATCCAGCAAAGCGGCTAGCGACCACCTGGTGAGCGCCTGGCATCACACCTATGGCCTGCCGGTCGTTTTAACCAATTGTTCCAACAATTACGGTCCGTGGCAATTCCCCGAGAAGCTGATTCCCGTGGTGACACTCAAAGCGGCAGCAGGTGAGTCAATCCCCTTGTATGGCGATGGGCTGAATGTGCGGGATTGGTTGTACGTGGAAGACCATGTTGATGCACTGCTCCTGGCCGCATGCAAAGGGGCATCAGGTCGTAACTACTGCGTTGGAGGCTATGGAGAACGAACCAACAGTGAGGTAGTGGAGTGCATCTGCAGCCACATGGATCAATTACTACCATCCCAAAAACCACATTCCAAGTTAATACAAATGGTGACTGATCGGCCGGGACACGACCGACGATACGCCATCAATCCACAAAGAATCGAATCTGAACTTGGGTGGAAACCACGCCACGATTTCCCTACAGCAATAGCCAAAACTGTCGAGTGGTACGTCTCACATTACGCGAAAAAGACCAGTAAGTAGAAAAGATGCAAAGTCAAACCAACAAATACCAGATCATTAGACAAGATTGGGTTCGATCCAACATACGATTCATCAATAACGGACAATACTACGTAGACCAAGCGGATGGATACTTCGAAACACGAAAAGGACTACCCAAAGGCTATTACACACTTCGCCTGTCGATTAATGCAGAAAACAGAGGCATAGTTTGCTCAGTTTCCATAGAGCCAGTCGGCACCAACAAAATATCGAATAAAACATTCATGGTACCTGTCCTGAACGCAGAAACAGATCAATGCCTAACCTTACCAATAGTCCTCACGCAAAGAAGCAGAATAAGAATCAAACCGAATTGCCAACCAGGGATCATCGAAACAGCCTTCTCAATATTACAAACAAACTCCAATACATTACTCACTCTCTTGAGACAATGGACGACAAGGAAGCCCAAGGAGAGTGACAAATTAGCCAACAATGAAGGCCAGTCAACTCAACAAGAAATTTCCTGGCGCACGGAACAGATGTACAGAATGAAACAGGTAAGACATCAAGCCTGGCCAAAAGAACTATTGCCCGAAGGCAACAAAAGCGATATCGATAAAAAATACAACGCCTACTTGAATGAGCTCGAGCCATTACTCGAGCATGATGCAGACACAATCAAACAATGGCTAGACCTAAATCGGGATGCACCGCTAATAAGCATCATCGTTCCAACCTACAACACAAACAGCACTCATTTGCGAGAATGCATCGAAAGTGTACGACGTCAACGATATCAAAATTGGGAACTCTGCATCAGCGATGACTGTTCAAGCTCAAAACATATTCATAGTATCCTAAGAGATTATCAATCAAGAGATCATCGAATCAAGCTAATCATTCGAAAAAGCAATGGCCACATATGTAAGGCGAGCAATGATGCACTCAACTTGGCAACAGGCGAGTATGTAGCACTATTAGATCACGATGACATACTCTCAGACAACGCTCTCTATTGGGTTGCACGTGAATTACAGAAAAAACCTTATGCCAACCTCATCTACAGCGATGAAGACAAAATCGACGACAATGGAGCACGTTCATGCCCCCATTTCAAACCTGCATTTAACCTGGACTTACTACTTTCTTATAATTTTATTTCCCACCTTGGTGTCTACAGAAGGGATGTCATCACCAAGATTGGTGGATTTAGAGCAGGCTTAGAGGGAAGTCAAGACCATGACCTTGCACTACGAACAGTCCTCGAGTCTTCATCGGATCAAATTGTCCACATCCCCAGAGTCTTGTATCATTGGCGCGCTCACCCAGAATCAACAGCTAGCACCCCGGACAGCAAAGATTACACAACCGAGAGCGGCCTTAAGGCTGTGCAGCATTACTTGGATAAACAGCATGAACGAGGTGGCGTAGAAGCAACAGCCAGAGTACAAGCCAAAAATCGCTTTTACTGTCAATGGCAAATGCCCAAAGAACAACCATCGGTGGAGTTAATTATCCCTACTCGAGATCAAGCGGAAGTTTTAAAACTTGCAATCAATTCAATTATAAGCAAAACAGATTACCAAGACTATACCATCACAATCGTCGATAATCAAAGCACACAATCCTCCACTAGGAAACTTTTCGAAAAAATAACAGCCAAACATCCTGAAAAAATAAAAATAATCAAATACAACAAGAAATTCAATTATTCGGCTATTAATAACTTTGCGGTTGCCAGGTCAAGAGCAGACATCATAGTGTTGGTCAATAATGATGTTGAGGTGATTTCGAAAAACTGGCTCAGCGAAATGGTATCCCATGCAAGTAGGCCAGACGTGGGTTGCGTCGGGGCAAAGTTATATTATTCAAATGGGACAATTCAGCACGGTGGAGTCATCATTGGCATCGGTCAAGTGGCCGGCCATGCACATAAATACTTCCCGGGAGACAGTCCCGGTTATGTGGACAGACTTCAATACGCACAGCAGGTGACAGCTGTAACAGCTGCGTGCCTAGCCATCAGAAGAAATATTTATAACAATGTTGGAGGACTGAACGAACAAGATCTAACAATCGCATTCAATGATATTGATTTTTGCCTCAGAGTTCACGCAAGAGGATTTCGAAATATATTCGCACCAAAGGCCGAGTTATACCACCACGAATCTATATCTCGTGGCAGCGAAGACTCACCTGAAAAGCAAAAAAGATTCAAGAGGGAGATCGACTATATGTTAAGGCAATATGATATACAAGATAACGAGGAGCTGCCTAGCGATATATTTTATAATCCAAATCTAACCAAGATACACGAAAATTTCGACATTAATACTTCACCTAAGAGCGTAAGCGACGCACTTGAGCTAAGATCAAACTATCGGACATTCAGGAATTACTACCAACGCCAATAGGCCATATGTTCTCTAAAGAACATCATTAGCTGCCTGCCAAAAACTGAATCCATTTACTTCTAGATTTATCCAACGCTCTATCAAGCTCATGACTCGGACGCTCAAATAGTCCGTAAATATGATCTGCCAATGAGAGTAGATTGGCTAAATCAGGATTTTTTTCTAAAAAAGAGTCCCTAACAGAGGTACTCTTTGTACGATATAGAGAAGGTCTGAGGAAGGATTTAGCTTCAAGGGAAATCAATTCAGTAAAGCTCACGCCCCATAATAGGCCACAGGAATCTAAAATAGAATCAGGAGATTCAAGAAGCTGTTGATACGTGAAAACCATTCGAGAATAATGTCGCGACAGATATTCCGAGCGTAGAACAGAACCGATCCACAGATGAAGAGCATGGCGGGATGATATATGCTCGGCTTTACATAAAGAAATAACAGATTCGACCGGGGGGCGCAATATCAATAGAAAATCTAATTGCATAAGTGACCTATCAATACAGGGAATCATGCCCTCAAAAAGTATGCATAGACGTGGATCTTTCAGGACAAAATGGCTATCGATACTGTATACATATTGCAGATCATTCCAAAAAGAATCAATCCACTCCACCGAATCCTTAGATTTCCACCAACCAGATGGCCAAGTGTAAAGTTCGGACCAATGACTATTCTGATCAGATAGAAATTTATCAGAAGAAGTCACTAAAGATTTCGATTCCCAATATCCCAAAAGATTGTTTTCTGTGGCACCTAAAGCATCAGTAGGCCCAGAGACACCTAAATTACCAAGTAATCCAGTTAGAGCTGATGTTCCACTACGATGCATACCCAAAACAACTGTCATTCTGTTAGGTAATGACCCATTAAATCTGCGACGATAGGAAATATAAAATAATTGGACACTGTGACTCAGTGTTGTATAGGATTCAGGCTGTAAAAAGAAATCACTAATCAGAAGAAAATCGTCCTCTGCTACGAATAATTCATGTAAGCGAATACAGAACAATTGTATTTTGTATTCAAATTGTAATTCTCTGCCGATAGAAAGATCATTCAAAGCACCAAGCATATGAGTTGCACAATATCGAAGACGAGAATCAGTAAGAGAATTTCGATGTCCCATCAAGGGTGGATTCCAATCATCCCTTAACACCTGTATCGGCAAAAAAGAGCGTAAAATCTTCGCAAAATCACTATAGATCAAGCTATTATCAGTAGTCGCCGCAGAGTTTATTTTTTCCCAACGACCACATACATAATCATTCGTTAAAGTTCGGCATAATAGTAGTTGTTCTTCCTGATGCATTTAAAACTCCTAAATCCTACGAACCAGTAATCAGCTTTTGCATGGCGCCAATCTGAGCATTAGAACACAACAAAAGCTGCTCTAACTCACGAACGCGAGCTGTTAGCGTTTTATTTCTTAAGTCAAAGTCTTTCATGTTTTCATTTAGCATAATATGCTGAAGATTTTTTTCTGACAGATCAATACCCTCATGTTGGCCGAATTGCCAAAAGTGATTCATTATTTCTCTATTAGACATTTGTGAGAGATCTGGTCTCTGTGATCGATAGAATTCAAAAGGAAAGATAGATTGCAATAATTGAAGCGAAGGATCTTCCTCAGTTATTTCAGAAAAAGGAGTAGGCATCCGACGAACTCTTTTGTCCATCTGCTCAGCGACCTCTTTAAAATTAGACTGCGAAAGCCAGTGATTCATCAATTCGATATCTGCCATCTCCTTTAACTCGGGATATAATTCTCGATACGCATCCGCATTGAATAATGCCAAAAGTCCTTGTTGATCCAACGAATTACGAATACTTTTTTCCATCTCCCTAGCAATCTCTCTAAAATCAGACTGCGAGAGCCAGTGATTCATCAATTCGATATCTGCCATCTCCTTTAACTCGGGACGTAATTCTCGATACGCATCAGCATTGAATAATGCCAAAAGTCCTTCTTGATCCAATGAATTACGAATACTTTTATTCATCTCCTTAGCAACCTCTCTAAAATTAGATTGAGAAAGCCAATGATTCATCAATTCGTCATCTGGCTTCTGCTTTAACTCGGGATATACTTCTCGATATATATCAGA